>JAFLCR010000163.1 GCA_017302755.1 Alphaproteobacteria bacterium | reverse complement strand
GCTGCATCTGCATGCCCTGCGTGAAAAGCTGGATGCCAAACTGAAGCGGGAAGGCCGCAGCGAATTGGCTCAGGCCTGCTTCGCCTTCCTGCCTGCCCGCGCCATGCTGGACTTGGCTGGTTGGGCTGAGCAGGATATTTTCGCACATTAAGCCATTTCCAGAGATCAAAAATACTGTTTATCAGTTGCTTGTTGTGTCCCGGCGTCATTGAAATCCGGGATAATATCGGGCAGTATGCAGCCCTTGGAGCCAGTATCTATGCCGGAAACCCTCATGCCACGTTTGAAACCTGTCCCTTCAGCGCACAAAGTGGAAGACATCGCCGCCGGCCGCCATACGCTCGCCCTGGAGATCGAAGGGCTGCAGGCGCTCTCCGACACGCTGGGAGAAAGCTTTTCCCAGGCGGTGGAACTGCTGCTTGCCTGCAAAGGCCGCGTGATCCTGGGCGGCATGGGCAAGAGCGGCCATGTCGGGCGCAAGATCGCGGCGACCTTCGCTTCCACCGGCACGCCGGCATTCTTCGTCCACCCGGGCGAGGCGAGCCACGGCGATCTGGGCATGATCACGAAAGACGACGTGGTGATCCTGCTGTCCAATTCCGGTGAGACGGCGGAGCTGAAAGACGTGATTGTCTACTGCAACCGCTTCGCCATTCCGCTGATCGCGGTGGTGCGGCGGAAAACCTCGGCGCTTGTGGACGCAGCGGATATCGCCATGATCCTCCCCGAGATTCCCGAGGCCTCGCCGGTAAACGCACCCACCACCTCCACCACCATGATGATGGCGCTTGGCGATGCGCTCGCCATGGCGCTGCTCGCGCGGCGCGGGTTCGGACCGGAGGAGTTCGGGGTGCTGCATCCCGGCGGAAAGCTTGGCAAGGCTTTCGTGCATGTGCGTGACCTGATGCATAGGGGCGCCGATCTGCCCGTGGTGCGCCCCGCGCAGCTCATGAAGGATGTGTTGCTCGTGATCACCGCCAAGCGTTTCGGATGCGCGGCGGTGGTGGATGATCAGAATCGCTGCCTCGGCGTGATTACCGACGGTGATTTGCGCCGCCATATGGCGGACGATATCCTGAACCGTCCTGCCTCCGAGGTAATGACAAAAAACCCTGTTACCATTCAACCCAATATCCTTGCAGCCGAGGCGCTCGGCATCATGAATGAGAAGGCAATCACCGCGCTGTTCGTATTAGAGGATGGGAAGGCCGTCGGCATTCTGCATATTCATGATATTCTCCGGGCGGGAATCGCTTAAAAAATGGTCGTTACCTCGATCCACGCTTATACGCGCAAGGTGCGCACGCTGAAATTCACCCTGCCGCTGCTCGGCACGGTGGTGGTGGCTGCGATGGTGATTTACGCAGCGCTGAACGACACGCGGCAGAATTTCACGCTGCAGTTCTCGAGCGTTGGACAGAACGACGCAGGGCAGACCACGATGAGCAAGCCGCACCTGCAGGGCGTGGACGCGAACGGGCAGCCTTATAACATCCAAGCCGAGGAAGGGGTGCAGACCGCCCGCGATCGTCTGTTGCTCAAGGGAATCAACGGCGATATCACCCTCAAGGACGGCCGCTGGCTGAACCTCCAGGCCAAGGCGGGAAAGGCGGATATGGCCCAAAAAACCCTTGGCCTCGACGGCGGCGTGCACGTATACTCGGACATAGCGTATGAATTTCATACCGATGCCGCGACGATCCGCATGGAAACGGCGACGGTGGAATCGGAGCTTCCGGTTTATGGGCAGGGGCCGTTCGGCACCCTCAAGGCAGATCGCTTTACCATGAACTGGCATAGCAAGCAGGCGGTATTTACAGGGAATGTGCATGTGGTTTTGTTTCGGTAGGCGCCTGTTGCCCTTGGTCATGATACTCGTGGCGGCCGCTGCCTCGGCTCAGGAGAAGAAGGGTGGGCTGCCCTTTCCCGGCGGCGACAGCAAGGCGCCTGTGGAAATCACTTCCGATACGCTCGACGTGCAGCAGGAATCCTCGCAGGCGATATTCCGCGGCAACGTGCTTGCCGCCCAGGGGAATACGCGCCTGCGGGCAGATGAAATGGTCGTGCATTACCGGCAGAAGCAGTCCGCTGCGCCGTCGGGTGGCGATAATCCGCTCGGGGCGATCTCGCGCATCGACGTGCGCGGCAAGGTGACGCTCGCCACGGCCACGGAGAACGCCAGCGCGGACCGCGGCGCGTATATGGTCGATCAGCAGAAGATACTGCTGGAAGGCAATGTCGTGCTTACCAAGGGCAAGAACGTCATCCGGGGCAATCAGTTGACCTACGACCTGACGACGAGCCGCAGCGTGATTTCCGGCGGCGTGGCAGCAAGCAACGGCAAGGGCCGTGTTCGCGCGCTTTTCGAGCCTGAGCAGAAGGGGGGCCAGTGAGCGCATCGAGTTTCACTCCCCAGGTGATTGAAGGAACGGCGGGCCTCAAGGCCATGAACCTTGGCAAGCGCTATAACAAGCGCCCCGTGGTGCGCGACGTGAGCCTCACGCTTCAGCGCGGCGAGGTGGTGGGGCTGCTCGGGCCGAACGGCGCGGGCAAAACCACGTGCTTTTACATGATCACCGGGTTGATCCGCCCGGATTACGGCGCTATCGGCCTGGACGGGCAGATCATCACCCACTTGCCCATGTACCGCCGCGCGCGGCTGGGTGTGGGCTATCTGCCGCAGGAGGCCTCGATCTTCCGCGGGCTCACCGTGGAGCAGAATCTCATGGCCGTGCTCGAAGTCTGCGAGCCCGCGCGCGAGCAGCGCCTGAGCCTTCTGGAAGCGCTGCTGGCGGAGTTTTCGATTACCCATCTGCGCAATACGCCGGCGCTCGCGCTTTCCGGCGGCGAGCGCCGGCGCGTGGAAATCGCCCGCGCGCTGGCCTCGAACCCTTCCTTCATGCTGCTTGACGAACCGCTGGCGGGCATCGACCCCATCGCGGTGGCGGATGTGCGCGACCTGATCGCGCATCTGAAGGATCGTGGCATCGGCGTGCTCATCACCGACCATAACGTGCGTGAAACGCTGGAAATCATCGACCGCGCCTACATCCTCCACGACGGCGTGGTGCTGATGGAAGGCACGCCCGCCGATATTATTGGCGATCCGGATGTAAGGCGGGTGTATCTGGGCGAGCGGTTCAGCCTGTAACCCGGCAAAAATGGTGGGGATGGGGAAAATCTTTCCCATTGTTTCTTTTGCCTACTCCGCTAGCCTTTCCCCATGACCTCCAAACCCACCCCGCGCCTGGAATTCCGCGCTCAGCAGCAAGTGGCAATGACGCCGCAGCTGCAGCAGGCGCTCAAGCTGCTGGAGCTGCCGTTGCCGGAGCTGCAGGCTTATATCGAGCAAGAGCTGGAGAAAAACCCCCTCCTGCAACGCGAGGACGGGGAAACCGTGGAGCCGCAGGAGGCGGCGGAGGCGGGAGAGGACGGCGAGGAAAGCGCGGGGGAACCTTCCCCCGTCGATCATTCCGGCGACGGCGACGACTGGGCGGAGGAAGACGGGTTTCTGGAGGCTTCCATTTCTTACGCTTCCAAGGGCAGCGGCTGGGACGGGGAAGACGATGCCTCCGGCTGGGAGCAGCAGGTGGCGGCCGAGGCGCCGGGCCTGCGCGAGCATCTGCTTCGCCAGCTGCAGATGGATGTTCCGGATGCGGGCATCCGGTTGATCGCCGCCAATCTGGTCGATCTGCTGGATGACGACGGCTATTGCCGTGAGTCGCTCGAAGCGTTGTCGGAACGGCTTGGCTGCACGCTGGAGGAAACGGAAACCGCTCTGGCGGCGGTGCAGGGATGCGATCCTTCGGGCATTGGCGCACGCGATCTCAAGGAATGCCTAGCCCTGCAGCTTAAGGAACAGAACCGGCTCGACCCCGCGATGCAGGCGCTTCTCGACCGGCTTGATCTGCTTGCCAAAGGCGATGCGGCGGCGCTGAAGCGTGCGTCGGGCTTAAGCGACCGCGATTTCGCCGATGCCGTGGCCGAGATCAAGGCGCTCGATCCGCGCCCCGGCAGCCGCTTCACAAAAAGCGCCGCCCAGGCCGTGATTCCGGACGTGTTTGTGCGCCGACTCAAGAACGGCGATTACCATGTGGAGCTCAATACCGACCAGCTTCCCCGCCTGCTTATCGACAAGCGCTATGCCGAAACCCTTTCCGGCCGGTTGCAGGGGCGCGAGGACAAGCGCTTCATGGCCGAGCATCTGCAATCCGCCCGCTGGCTGATCCGTACGCTGGATGAGCGTGCGCGGCGGATGCTGGAAGTCTCGCTCGCCATCGTCAATCATCAGAAAACCTTTCTTGACCACGGGGTGCGGCATCTGCGCGGGTTGACGCTTCAGGAAATCGCCGATGAGCTGAATATTCATATCAGCACGGTGAGCCGCATCGTCACCGGCAAATACGCCGCTACGCCGCGCGGGACGATCGAGCTGCGCTATTTCTTTTCCTCCTCCGTGGGCGGCCAGGGGGAGGAGGTGGCCAGCGAGGCGGTGCGCTACGCCATCCGCGATCTCGTTGCCGCCGAAACCCATGATCGCATCCTTTCCGACGAAGATTTGGTGGTGGCGCTGAAGGCCGAAGGCATCGAGGCGGCGCGGCGCACGGTTGCCAAATACCGCGAGGCGATGGGAATTCCGTCGTCTTACGAACGGCGTAAGCTGAAAAAAACATCATCTATTTAAGTTTCTTTCGTGGGGGCACACGAACCAGAGCCGTCAGCCCGCGCGCACGCGGCGCGCCATGTGAGCATCCCCGCGCAGCGGGGAGCGGATCGGGCGCAAACGAACAAATTGCCGATTGAAGCCTAATAGGCTAGGCTGCCTGCCGAACTAGCAGGCCTTCTATGCAGACAAAAGAATATCAGGCGGGCGATGTCATTTACCGCCCAGGCGAAAGCAGCGATTTTGCCTTCGTATTGAAAAGCGGCGCGGTGGAACTGAAGCGCGGCCCCGCCGGCTCGGAAAAGAAAGTGGCCGAGGTTAAGATTGGCGACATGTTCGGTGAATACGGGGTGATCGAGAACGATGCCCGCGCCGAAATGGCCGTGGCCACGGCCGCGACGACGGTCGAGATGCTGAACCGCGACGATTTCGCCAAACTCTACGAGGAA
>JAFLCR010000162.1 GCA_017302755.1 Alphaproteobacteria bacterium | reverse complement strand
AAGCTGCTCCAGGGGCTTTACCGGCCCAGCGAAGGCCGTGTGCTGATCGACGGCGCGGACATTCAGCAATTCACGCGCGGCGAACTCGCCTCGTGGATCGGCTATGTGCCGCAGGAATGCTTCCTTTTCTCCGGCACGCTCAAGCAGAACATCGCCATCTCCTGGCCCGACGCGCCGGACGAGGCGATTCTTCGCGCCTCACGCCTCGCCGGCGCCGATCGCTTCATCACCGATCTGCCGCAGGGCTACGCCACCGAAGCCGGCGAAGCGGGCAGCAAGCTTTCCGGCGGCCAGCGGCAACGGCTCGCCATCGCGCGGGCGCTCATCCGTGATCCGTCCATCCTCCTGCTCGACGAGGTGACGAGCCATCTCGACATGCAGGCCGAACTGGAACTGCGCCTGCACCTGCACGAGCTGGCCAAAACCAGGCTGGTGGTGGTGGCCACGCATTCCATGGCGCTGCTGCAGGCATGCACGAGGATTTTGGTGATTGATAACGCCAAGCTGGCGCTCGACGGCCCGGCGGCGCAGGTCATCGCCCGCATCAGCGGCAACGCGCAAAGAGCCGAGCCGCAACCAGGACACCCGGGAGCGGCTGCATGAGTCTCTCCCCTTTTCGTCATCCCGGCGAAGGCCGGGATCCAGCGGCGCGCAGCGCCAAACGAACAACTCTTTCGACGCTTGCCGCGTCGGGCTGGATCCCGGCCTTCGCCGGGATGACGAAAAGGAAAGGAATGGCATGACGGCGCTTCAGGACATTCTCGAAAAACCCATCATTGCCAGCCGGATGACGCCGGTGCGCGCCATCATGATCGGCATCGGCGCCTTCGTGCTCTGGGCCTTCGTCGCCCGGCTGGAGGAATTTGCCATCGCCGAGGGCGAGGTGATTCCGCAGGAGCAGATCCAGACGATCCAGCATCTCGAAGGCGGCATCATCGAGAAGATTCATGTGTTTGAGGGCGATCGGGTGAAGGTTGGCCAGCCACTCATTCAATTAAACCTCACCTCCGCCGCCGCCGACCGCGACGAGCAGAAGATCAAGCAATTCGCCCTGCTGCTCAAGAAAGTGCGCCTCGAAGCGGAGGCGGAAGGCAAGGAAACGCTCGAATTCGGCGAGGAGTTCAAAGATATACGCCCCGCCATGAAGGAAGCAGAGATACAAACCTTTCAAAGCCGAAAGGCGAAGCAGGAAGCGGCGCTCGCAACGCTGAAGGAGCAGGCGCAGCAGAAGCAATTGGAAATCACCCAGCTCATCACCGAGCGCGACACTACAGGCAACAATCTCGGGCTGCTGCGTGAGCGACTGCGCATGTCGGAAGATTTGATGGCCAATAAACTCATCTCAAAAATGGAGCACCTCCAGCTCAAAAGCGAGGTGCAGACGCTGCAAGGCCGGCTGGAAGTGGTGAAAGTCTCGATCCCCAAAGGCGAAGCGGCGCTGGCCGAAGCCAGGGAAAAGCTCAAGAGTGAGGAACTGCACTTCCGCAACCAGGCGCGGGAGGAGCTGAATCAAGTCGTGACCGACCTTGCCCGCATCGGCGAGATGCTCTCCAAAAGCGACGACCAGGTGAGCCGCACCACCATCAAAAGCCCTATCGACGGCGTGGTGAAGGCGCTTAAGACCCACACCATCGGCGGCGTGGTGACGCCCGGCGAGGCGATCATGGAGATCGTGCCGGCGAGCGCAAACCTCGTGATCGAAACCAAACTTGACCCGCGCGATATCGGCTTTGTCAAAGTCGGGCAGAAGGCATTGGTGAAATTCACCACCTATGACTATGCCCGTTACGGCGGACTGGACGGCGAGGTGATTTCCGTCTCCGCCGACTCGCACACCGATAAATCCGGGCCACAGGCGCGAAGCTATTTCCGCGTCGTGGTGCGCACAAATAAATCCGACCTCGGCGACAAAGACTCGCCGCTGCCGATCACCCCCGGCATGCCCGCCACCGCGGAAATCCGCACCGGCTCCAAGACAGTGATGCAATACCTGCTGAAACCCGTGATCAAAGTGAAGCACGAAGCGTTCCGGGAGCGATGATGCGGCGCCTCTCCTCACTCCTCCTCTCCCACTGGGGCATCGGCAGCGTGTGCCTGGCGCTGCTGGCGGTGGTTTACGTGACCGATGATCCCCTCATCGCCTCCATGCGCAACCGCAGCTTCGATGCGTATCAGCAGCTGAAACCCCGCACGCCCGACCCCAAGGCCATGGCGGCGCAAGTGGCCATCGTGGACATCGACGACGCCAGCCTCACCGCGATCGGCCAGTGGCCCTGGCCGCGCACGACGCTTGCCAAGCTGGTGGACAATCTCCACAAGCTCGGCGTGCTGGTGGTGGGCTTCGATATTGTGTTCGCGGAAGCCGACAGGCTTTCCCCGCCCAGGCTGCCTGAGCAATTGCCGCATCTTCCGCCCGAGCTGACGGCATCTCTGAAACAACTGCCGAGCAGCGATACGCTCTTTGCCGAGTCCATCGCGAATGCCCGCGTGGTGCTCGGCCAGTCCGGCACGGAGAAAACCGTCGATCTCTCCAAACTTACCCAGAAAGTGGGCTACGGCTATCGTGGCACTGATCCGGCGCAGTTCCTTGCCGTCTATCCCGGCGTGGTACAGAACCTGCACGAATTGGAAGCGGCCGCGAAAGGCATCGGGCTTTTTTCAACGCTTCCGGGCGATGACGGCATTTACCGCCAGGTGGCGCTGATCGAGCGCGTCGGCGATATGATCTACCCCACGCTCTCGCTCGAAATGCTGCGCGTGGCGCTCGGCGGGCAGGATGATTATTTCCTGAAGACATCGCCCGAGGCCGGCGTCGAGCAAATCGTGGTGCGCACCGCCGATCCCGAACAGAATTTCGTGATTCCCACCGACCGCCACGGCCGGGTCTGGGTGCATTACGCACAGTATTCAAGCGGCGAGCTTTATGTATCCGCCAAGGATGTGCTGGCCCTCACTCCGGAAAGCCATGACGCACTCAAGCAGAAGCTGGGCGACCGGCTAGTGATCGTCGGCACCTCGGCGACGGGGCTGAAGGACATCCGCGCCACCCCCATCAACCCCGTGCTGCCGGGCGTGGAGGTGCACGCGCAGCTCTTGGAGACCATCCTTGCCCAGGCCTATCTGACGCGGCCCGCCTACGCGCCGCTCATCGAACTGGGGCTGGTGCTTGGCGCCGGCCTTGCCCTGCTTATTCTGGTGCCGCGGCTGAAAGCAGGCTGGAACTTTCTGCTCTGCACGGGCGCGATCACGGGCGCCGTCACGCTTTCCTGGCATTTTTATAGGGCTGAACGCATGCTGGTGGACGCCTCTTTCCCGGCGCTTTCCATCTTCTGCCTGTTTGTGCTGCTCACCTATCTCAACTACATGCGCGAGGAGAAGCAGAGGGCGTACATCAAAGACGCGTTTTCCCATTACCTCTCCCCCGCCCTGCTGCAGGAATTGGCCGCCAACCCCGACAAGCTCAAGCTCGGCGGGGAAACGCGCAACATCACGCTGCTGTTCAGCGATATTCGCGGGTTCACTACGATTTCCGAGCAATTCGACGCGCAAGGGCTCACCCAGTTCATCAACCGCTTCCTTACCCCCATGACCGACGTGATCATGGCCGAGAAAGGCACGATCGACAAATACATGGGCGACGCGATCATGGCGTTCTGGAACGCGCCGCTCGACGTGCCGGATCACGCCACCCGCGCCGCGCGCGCGGCGCTCGGCATGCAGGCGGCGGTGAAGGCGCTCAACGTCACGCTGGAGGAAGAGGCGAAAACCGCTAACCGCAAGCATATTCCCGTGGCGATCGGCGTCGGGCTCAATACCGGCGACTGCTGCGTGGGCAATATGGGCTCCGACCAGCGCTTCGACTACTCGGCGCTCGGCGACCATGTGAACCTCGCCTCGCGGCTTGAGGGGCAGTCCAAACCTTACGGTGTCGATATCGTCATCGGCGAGAATACGGTGAAGCTTCTCGAAGGCTTCGCGCTTGTGGAGCTCGACTGGATTCAGGTGAAGGGTAAAACCGAACCCGTCACCATTTACGCGCTCATCGGCGATGAAAAAGTGAGGGATCTGGAGGCATTCCAATCCTTGGTCAAGGAAAACGCGGAAATGCTCCGCTGCTACCGCGCCCAAGCGTGGGACAAGGCGGAAACCCATCTTCGCGCATGCGAAAACTACTGGCCTGATTTACGCAAATTCTACGCGCTTTATCGGGAAAGGATCGCGGATTTTCGCAGAAACCCGCCACCTTCGGAGTGGAACGGGGTGTACATAGCTACAAGTAAGTAAATATTCCGCCAAAATTTGTCTCAAACCACCACAGTTATAAATTTTTCTTTAAACCAACTACTATATGTTGTCTTTTTGCCCTGTTTCACGTATGGTAGCGACAATGACTGTGCCAAACAGTAAGCAGGTGGGGATAGTGCGTTATTCGGGAATGCTTGCGCAGTTGGGTCTTTTTTTCGTGTTCAAGCCCAACAGACTGCGCGTAATCTGGTTCGTGCTCGGCGTGCTTGCGGCGCAGGCGGGCAATCATCTTATTTCCATCAGCCACGCCTCGCTTCCGGCGGCGCTTAACCTGTCGAAGCACACGCTCCCCTATACGCCGACGCCGATGCTGACGATGATTCCGGAGAAACCGCAGATCTCCGAGGAAAAACTACAGGAAAAGAAAACCGCCGAATCCGCTCCCCCTGCTGAAAAGCCGAAGGAAGAAAACCTCCGTCTCGTCAGCATCCGCGAGGGCGATACGCTGTTACCGGTGCTTCAGCGCTCCGGCGTGAGCCGTGAAGCCTCGCTCGACATCATCCGCGCCATGCGGAAATACCAGCGCGCCACCAGTCTGCCGGTCGGCCAGGAAATCGCGATCACGCCCGCCCCGGGTAAGGATGGCCTTTCCTGGGCCAGGCCCGCCAGAATCGCGCTCAAGACCGCACCGGACAAGCTGGTAACCATCGAACCGGATGGCAAGGGCAATTATCGCGCCACCTCCGCCGACCTTCCGCTTAAGAAGGCAATGATGAAGGCAAGCGGTAAGATCAATGGCAGCTTGTATGAAGCTGCGGTGAAGTCGGGTGTGCCCGCCTCGCTGCTCGGCGAAATCATTGAAGCCTACAGCTATGACGTCGACTTCCAGCGCGATATCCAGCCCGGCGATAAG
>JAFLCR010000161.1 GCA_017302755.1 Alphaproteobacteria bacterium | reverse complement strand
CCATTGCGCTCGGCGAGCCGGAAGGGTTGGTGAAGACGATTTTCGACGCCATGACCGGCGAGCTTTTAGGCGCGCATATGATCGGCGCTGAAGTGACGGAGATGATCCAGGGCTACGCGGTCGCCCGCACCATGGAAGGGACGGAGCTGGATCTGATGCACACCGTTTTCCCGCATCCCACGCTCTCGGAGATGATGCATGAATCGGTGCTGGATGCCTATGGCAAGGTCATCCACATGTAATATAATTGTTTTTGCCTTGTCTGGCGTGGCGTAACCATATACGGGATCGTCTGTACTGGGCAAGACAGGTGGGGTATAATAGCGCATATGGCTGAACCGATACCGAACACATCCTCGCGCAACCGCGGCTTCACGCTGATGGAACTCGCCATCACGTTGGCTGTCATCGGTTTGCTCGTGGGGGGGGTGATCGGCGGGCAGCAGATGATCTACAACGCGAAGATACGCAGCGTTCTGTCGCAGGTAGATCTGTACAAGGAAGCCATTCAGACTTACGAGGACCGCTACGGCAGCCTGCCTGGTGACACGCCGAATGCCTCCACCCTCTTTGGAGCGACGTTTCCCAACGGCGACGGCAACCAGCATATCCGCCATCTTGCTGGCAACCCCAACAATAACGGAACCGATTTCTCTACCCCGCAGGGCGAGTTGGCCAGCTTCTTCGCCATGCTGGCGGCCGCCCAGCTGATTCCCGGGCGCTTTTCGCACACCTATGTGGCGGACTGCGTGGGGGATACCAAGAATTTCCCCACCTTCGACTGGAACGGCCCGGCCAGGGCGGGCATAGCTGCCTATACCCACATGAGCCAGCATTACCTGCATTTGGGCATTGATCCCGCCTCCAATCCCGGCGGCATTGCGTTCATCCCCCAGTTCCGGCCTAACGAGGCTCATGACATCGACCGGAAGGTGGATGACGGGAACCCCCTTGCCGGGGATTATACGGTAACGCAGGGAAATATGTGGTGCGCACCCGGTTATATGTGCACGCTGTCTGTAAACGTGCATTCTTTTCTTACCGCGCCGCTCTTTGGCGCAGGTGCTGATCGCTGCGTCCGGGCCATTCTTCCCACGCCGGTTTATAACGTCGGCGTGGACACCAGCGGCTCCATGCCCTGCTCCATGCGGGTGAGGTTCGGGAAGCGGGTATGAGCGTGGTGAACCTCAACGAGAAAGAGGGCAAGAAACTGCCCAAGCCGGAATGGATCCGCGTCAAGGCGCCCACCAGCCAGGAATATATGAACACGCGCGATCTGATGCGCGCGAAGAAGCTCAACACCGTCTGCGAAGAGGCGGCCTGCCCGAATATCGGCGAGTGCTGGAGCAAGAAGCACGCGACAGTGATGATTCTCGGCTCGGTGTGCACGCGGGCCTGCGCCTTCTGCAACGTGAAGACGGGCATTCCCGATCTGCTTGACCCGCATGAGCCGGAGCATCTGGCGCAGGCGGTGGCGGAGATGGGGCTGCACCATGTGGTGATCACCTCGGTGGACCGCGACGACCTGCCGGACGGAGGCGCGGAGCATTTCGCCCGCTGTATCGCGCAGATCCGCCTGACCTCGCCCGCAACGACGGTGGAGATCCTGACGCCGGATTTCCTGCGCAAGGAGCACGCCATTCCCGTGGTGGTGAAGGCGAAGCCGGATGTTTACAATCACAACATCGAAACCGTGCCCAGGCTGTACAAGACCATCCGGCCTGGCGCTCGTTATTTCAACTCGCTGCATCTACTGAAAACGGTGAAGGAGATTGATCCCTCCATCTTCACGAAATCGGGCCTCATGGTGGGGCTTGGGGAGCAGAAGGACGAAGTGTTGCAGGTGATGGACGACCTGCGCGCGGCGGATGTGGATTTTCTTACCATCGGCCAGTACCTCCAGCCCACGCCGCGCCATGCGCCGATCGACCGATATGTGACGCCAGATGAGTTTGAGTATTATGCCACCATGGCCAGGGCCAAAGGCTTCCTGCTGGTGTCGTCTAGCCCGCTCACGCGTTCCTCCTACCATGCGGGGGATGATTTCGTGAAGCTGCGCGCGGCGCGCCAGGCGAAGCTGGACGGAAATAAGTAATTATATTGTATAGATATTACTATTTTTTCTGTCACTAAATGTTCATGTCTTCCTGGTATATTAAGATAATACCGGAGATGGAAAATGGCGCTGCACAACCTGAATCATTGGGTAAAAAGGCATAGCAGAAGCCATGTTTACTCCGCCGATCCGGATAAAAGAATTCAAGAAGGCGTTCACTTTTTTCCTGAAGAAGAATGCGGACACGATGCTGTTCTAGCCACTATTCAGGCTCATGGCGCAAGGCCGAATGGAATCCTGATGGGATCGGCCGGGAGCTTCAATCTCGATCTTATCGCGGCCGGGGGATATGCGGGTGGCATTCTTTCAGATATCAACATCCACCAGGAGATTGCATGGGACCATGTTTTTGCCATTGCAGCCCAGGTCTATGCTGACGTTCAAGGTGGAATAATCGACCCTCAGCACCGCCGTTTTGTCTTGGCGGAGCGCCTCTGCATGCTGCCGGAGCTGCTGGCGGCGCATGACCCGCCCGTGGAGTTGCGTGACTCTAGCGAGATTTTTAAGAAACTAATGATGGAAGAGTTGGATCGCCCCGGCAGCTTTCTTGCGCAAGACTCCACGGCGGACCATATCATGTTCCTGGCAGCGTCCAACGCGCTGGTAGCGATTACGATGGACGTTCTGGATCGGGAGGCTCATGAAAGCCTCCGTGCGGACATGGAAATGGCGGGCGCCGTATTCGATTGCATTCATCGGTCTAATATCGGCTATTATTTCAGGCAGAATCGCGATTTTTACCATGGGAAAAGCGCTGCGCCACATCTCGATACCTATGAAACCATGTGGGAAAACGGCGCCTTGGTTGCGGATGCTGGCACCATGGCGGTGGCGGCGGATTTTCTGGTGAACGAAGGTTATCTCTCCGAATGCGGTCAATACAACGTGATGATGGAAAGGGCGCTGGACTATTATCATGATGCCCCTACTCAGGGGACGCGGCGCATTTAAGGGACGGGCAGGCAGCCGCTAGAACCTGCGGCCGCCGCCGCTGCGCCAGATTTCACGGATGTGTGATTCTATTTCCTCGGTATTCAAGAGCGGTGTTGCTGCCAGCTCGCGCTGGCGGGTTTCCTTTTCTGCGTCGTCTGCTGCGCTATGGGCGTCGTGAAGCACGTGGCGGATGCCGCGGTAAGCGGGAGAAAGTGCCACCAGCAGCGTGTGCGCAAGCGGTGAGAAGGGCTTCAGCAGCGTATAATAAGCGCGGAAAGCGGGCGGCGTGTCATCGTGTTTGAGTTTGTATTCAATTCCTTCCGCGTCGATGGGAATCTTCTTTTCGGTAAGAAACATGGCGTTGGAAAAGCCCACCGCGCAAAAAGGCAAGAAGCCAATGACGCATCCCAGGCCGAAACTTCCGGCACCCATCAGCCGGTCGAAGACGATGCCGAACGCCACGGGCAGGATGACCGCCTGGCTCAGAACGCCGGTGATGGCGTTCCCTGCCATCAGGTGGGCGCGGGCATGGCGCTCCATGACGCCGGTCAGCTCGGAGGCCGTATCGGGAGAGAGGCGGTAAAGCTCCAGGATGTCTCGGCGGGTCTGTTCGTAGAAATGGTCCGCGCTGTCGCGCAGCGTCACCTGGAGGCGGGTTTCCTCCTCCGAGGGGCCTTTAAAAAACCTCCAGAACGCGTTGGGCTCGGTTTCTTTGGCCTCGGATTCCGTGGCGCGGTAGCCAAGATTTAAGGCGCGGGCGAGGGTACAGGCGCGGTTTTCGATGCGCACAAGAATTTCGTCCGCCTCCCAGCAGTCGCCGGGCGTTTCCTTCGCCGCGAGGCGAATGCAGTGCGCCGCGGCATGGTGATGGTTGAAAAAGCGGTGGCCGAGTCTTTTCATGCGCGAAACCTAATGGTTTCCTGGCGGGAATGGGGTTAAATATTTGTGAAATATAGAAGAGTCGGGCACCATAATCCTCAAGGAAGCGCTTGGATCGGCGGCGCTTTTGCATTATGAGAGGGGCATCTAAGGAGGAAGCATGGAACGTTTGATCGAACAGGGGCTTTTTGCCAGCCGCTGGCTGATGGCGCCGTTTTACGTGGGGCTGGTGGGGGCGCTGGTGGTGCTGCTGTTCGCGTTCTGCGAGGAGTTGCTGCATTTCATTCTGATGATTCCCAATATCACGGCTAACGACGCCGTGTTGGGCGTGCTGTCGCTGATTGACCTTTCCCTGGCGGGGAATTTGCTCCTAATCGTGATTTTCTCCGGCTATGAGAATTTCGTGTCCAAGTTTGACGATGCCGACCATGTGGACAGGCCGGAATGGCAGGGCACGGTGGATTTCTCGACGCTTAAGCTGAAGCTCGTGGCCTCCATCGTCGCGATTTCGGGGATTCATTTGCTCAAAGTGTTCATGAACGTGGAGAAGACCTCCGAACAGCAGATGCAGTGGATGATCATCATCCATCTGGTGTTCGTGGTTTCGGGGGTGCTGCTGGCGCTGATGGACCGCATCGCCGTTTCCGCAAAGGCGATCAAGGTCAAGAAGTAGGGTCATGCCCGTCCATCACGAGCAGCGCTTTGCCCCCTATACGCCGCGCCAGATGTTCGAGTTGGTCGCGGATGTGGAGAAATACCCCGAATTCCTGCCCTGGTGCGCGCTGGCACGCATTCTGAAGCGCCAGGAAAACCGGTTCGAGGCGGAGCTGGTGATTCGCTACAAGCAGTTCAGCGAGTCGTATGTTTCTGATGTGCAACTGACACCGCCGGGCGCGGACGGCGCGGCGGCCATCGACGTGACCCAGCTGCGCGGGCCGTTCATGCGACTGGAGAACCATTGGAAATTTCTGCCGCAGGATGGCGGGACGCGCATTGACTTCGCTCTCGATTTTCAGTTCCGCTCGAAGATTCTGCAGATGATGATCGGCGCGTTTTACAGCCGGGCGGCGGAGAAGATGGTGGCGGCGTTTCTGGAGCGGGCTGAAAGATTATATGGGGGCAGCGATCCCATTGTTTAAAAAAAATATATAAATCAAGTGATTTTGAAATCACCCACTTAATAGGAATATAAATTTAATCCACTCAATTAATGTATAATTGGTTTCTATTGGATATATTAGA
>JAFLCR010000160.1 GCA_017302755.1 Alphaproteobacteria bacterium | reverse complement strand
TGTTGCGTCGATCAGGTCAAACAGCTGGACATCTATACCGATTTGATAGTCGAGGAAGGCGTTTCCGACGCCGTAGGTTGCGGTGAAGCTTCCGAGGGAGGTGGCTCCAGTAAAGAGAGCATTGTCGGAAATTAGCAAGTTGAAGTTCTTGACGCCTTGGTAGTCGTTGTCATTCCAGAGTGCGAGCTTGGTCAGGGTCAGGGTGCTGCCCAGATCGATGTCGACAAATGCCCCTGCTAGTGCGAAATAGCCAGAGGTTGACGGCGTGCCGGAAGTTCCGAGGTGAGTCGGATTCGAGCTCGTAAAGGTTTCGAAATTGGTAACGCCGCTGACGTAGTTGCTCGAAAGACCTGACTGATCAAGAAGCAACGGGGCGGTTAAGCCGCAGCAGGCTGAGGGGGTGGCGTTAATGACCGAACCGGAATAAACGGTTGAAGCCGATGCGAGGTTGGCGGATGCGAGTAGGCTGATTCCAACCAAGGATGCAATAAGTGATTTTTTCATGGCACGCTCCTATTTGTGGTGCGCTCACCTAAGCAAAAAATACGCCTCTGTTTGTCGGTTGGTTATGTAATTGATTTGTATTGATAATTTGTTTTGTTTGTCAATGCCATCTGCCGTCGTTCTTGAGTGTGTAAAAATTTCCGACAGCCGCCGTGGTGGCCCAATATTCATTATCCTGATGGCAACGAGCTACCTATATCCTCGTTCCACAGTGCGGGACGGGTAGCAATGAAATCCCGCATCAGTGCGATGCAGTCGGCGTTCTGGATCACGTCAACTGAAACGCCGCGGCTGCGCAGCAGGTCTTCCTCACCCATGAAGGTCAGGTTTTCGCCGACGATGACTTTCGGGATGCCGTAGAGCAGGATGGCGCCACTGCACATGGCGCAGGGCGAGAGGGTGGTGTACAGCACACACTCGCGGTAAACGCTGGCTGGCTGGCGCCCGGCGTTTTCGAAGGCGTCCATTTCGCCGTGCAGGATGGAACTACCCTGCTGAACACGTCGGTTGTGGCCGCGTCCGATGATGCGGCCTTGGTGCACGATCACCGAGCCGATGGGAATGCCGCCTTCGGCCAGCCCCTGGCGGGCTTCGTCGATGGCGGCCTGCATGAATTCGTCCATGGTTGCCTCGTATGTGTCAGGTATCAGGCTGACGGCAGGCGCAAAATGGCCAGTCCGCCGCCTTCGGGGTGATTCTCGAATGTTGCCTCGCCGCCGTGCAGGCGGGCTACCTCGCGCACAAGCGCCAGTCCGAGCCCGGTGCTCTTGCGGCCGGTGGCCGGGCGGGGCAGGGAATAGAAACGTTCGAACAGTTGCGGTAGCGCGTAGTCGGGGGCACCCTGGCCGTGGTCGCGGACAGAAAGGGTGACCTCCTCGCCATCGTCGCTGGCGGTGAGCTCGATCCGTCCGCCTTCCGGCGAAAACTCGATGGCGTTGTCGAGCAGGTTGAGCACGGCCTGTTGCAGCAGAAGGGCGTCGCCCCTCAAGTTGGCGCTGACCTCGGTATGCAGGGTGCAGGCGATGTGGCGGGCCTCCAGTGCTTGGCGGCGCAGATCGATGCAGGTTTGCAGAAGTTCGGTCGGGGCCAGCAGACGCTGGCCTTCGGGCGACTGCAACTGCTCGACGCGAGCGAGCAGCAGCATGCGGTCGATGATCGCCTGCATTCGCCGCGACTGTTCGGCGATGCTGTCGGCGAAGCGCCGGCGGTGGCGAAAATCGAAAACCCGCAGAACAAACCCGGGTATAAGCCCGTCGATTGGCCGCAGCCCGCGCCGCAAGCCCCCGCGGCGCGCATGGCCGGCTCGCTCTGGCAGCCAGGCAGCCGCGCCTTCTTCAAGGATCAGCGCGCCGCCCGCGTGGGCGACATTCTGCGCGTGATGGTGCGCATCGATGACAAGGCGACCGTGAACAACGAAACCGAGCGCAAGCGCGACAACACGGAGAAGCTCGACAGCCCCGAAACCATGGGCCTTGCCAAGCCGCTCACCGCCTGGTTGCCCGGAAGCGCGAACCCGGAAAAGCTGCTCGACATGCGCGGCCAGGTGAAAAACAAGGGCACCGGCCGCATCACCCGCCAGGATACGATCGAAACCGAAGTCGCCGCGATGATCACGCAGATCCTTCCCAACGGCAACATGGTGATTTCCGGCAAGCAAGAAATCCGCGTGAATTATGAGTTGCGCGAGATCGCCATCGACGGCGTGGTCCGCCCGGAAGACATCCGTTCCGACAACACGATCCAGTCCTCGCAAGTGGCGGAAGCGCGCATCACCTACGGCGGCCGCGGCCAGCTGACCGACATCCAGCAGCCCCGCTGGGGCAGCCAGGTGCTGGACGTGCTATCACCGTTCTAAGCGCCTGCCGCGCTTTCGCGCCATGCCGGGAAAACGCTTTGACTCCTACGCTTCCGGTGCTCAGGTACTGGTGTACGCTGCGCGCCGGTTCTCGGAGCCTTCGCTTGTTTCCACGGCCTGACGCGAAATCACGGTAGACGCTGTGACACTAATAGCTGTCCCAAAACGGTGTCATCCCCGCGAAAGCGGGGGGATCCATTTTGATACTTGGCAGGATGCTGAGTAGCGATGAAATCGCCGCCCACTAAGCTCCTGGGAGTAGATGGGACTGCGTGGTGTTAGCTGGCCTTAAATGGGACGCTATTGCGGGAGCCTATTCCTCGTCGGAATACTGCTTTTCCTTGCGCTCGTGGCGCTCCTGCGCCTCGACGGTCAGGGTCGCGATCGGCCGTGCTTCCAGGCGCTTAAGGCCAATCGGGTCGCCGGTTTCTTCGCAGTAGCCGTACGTGCCTTCCTGAATGCGGCGCAGGGCAGCGTCGATTTTCTCGATAAGTTTCAAATACCTGTTACGCGTGCGCAGCTCAATGCCGGTGTCGGTTTCCAGCGAGGCGCGATCGGCGATATCCGGCTCATGCCAGTTTTCTTCCTTGAGATGGTCGAGCGTTTCGCGCGATTCCGCAAGCAGTTCTTCCCGCCATGCCAGAAGCTTAAGGCGGAAATATTCCAGCTGCTTCTCGTTCATGTACGGTTCTTTTTCGGTCGGCTTGTAATTCGCTGCCAGCTGCACGCCCATACGCACTCCTTTGAAAATGGGGAATTCCCCGGAAAATGAGTGGTACGCTTATAAAGGAGAGAAACTCTTATTTCAATCAACGAGTCGCAGCTTCGCCAATTCCACCGCTGCTCTTAATTCAATATCATCAAGAATAGCTTTTAGCTCAGGGTCCGAATAGGCAGGGTTTTCTCTTTTTAGTAATATTTCCAGCCGATTAACCTGGGCTTCGGTGATCCTTCCCTCCAGCAGCGCTCGGCGCAATCCTTCCAATTCATCGAGCAGATGGTTGCCCCGGTTGACCGCTTCCCGCCGGGCGCGGACGTCATCGTCCTGCACTTCCTGAAGCGCCAGCACCGTGCTGAGTGAGGCAACCGGCGCGGGCGCGGAGGTGAAAGATGCGCTTTCGGCAGGGGTGGAAGGCTCTTCAATCAGAGACGAAAACTCACTGCTTCCCGAGGCCTTTTTCTTGGCCCGGGCTTCCCAGAGACGGCGGATATCGGAAAGTCCCTGAATTTTCATGGAAAGAATATAGCACGTGCAACGTAAATGTCACGCGAGCAAATGATCGGCCCTTTCCAGCAGCCGGACGACCTCCGCGCCAAGCGCATGATCGGAGTGCTCCGGCGCGGGTTTTTTCACCGTATCGGCGAAGCGGAGAATGGCCGCGTCGAGCGGCAGCTTGCCGTCGCAGGGCAGGGGGGCGCCGTTCAGCGTGAGCTTCTGCGGCGCGAGGTCGTCGAAAACGAGTGTGCCGTTTTCGCCGGTGAGGGTGAAGCGGCGGGTTTTCGGCTCCATGATATTGCCGAAGGTGAGGCGCGTGGAAAGTGTTTCATAGACGAAATCGAGTTGCACGATTTCGCCGTAGCCTTCGGGGCGTTGCTCCTGCTTGAGGCGTTTGGCCTCCATGCGTAGCGGTGCAGTTGGAAGTTTGGCGGCTCTCAATACGGCGAGCATCATGGCGAGGTCGTGCGCGCCCCAGTCCCAGCGTGGCGTGGTGTCGGGGCGGAAGGGGCCGATATTGCCGCCGATGCCTTCGATGCGCGTGAGTTTTCCCACGCGCGCTAGCGCGGCGAGCATGGCCTGGAAGGCGGCGTGGAAGAGATAGATATGGTCGATCTGCACCGGCAGTTTGCTGCGCTCCGCCGCTTTGGCGACGGTCTCGGCTTCGACGAAGTTGAGCGTGAGCGGTTTTTCGCAGAGCACGGGTTTGCCACTCACCAGGCAGGCGAGGATCATCTCCGCGTGCAGCGGGGTGGGGGTGGCGATGATGATGCCGTCGATATCCTTGCGCTTCGGTAAAGCGCGCCAGTCGGAGACCTGCTCGCAGCCTTCCGGCAGCAGGGCGGTGGTTTCCTTGTTGTTGCTCGCCACAGCGGCCAGCCGCATACCGGGAAGCCCCTTGATGGTGCGGATGTAATTGCGCCCGAATTTCCCCGCGCCGATGAGGGCGAGTGCTATTGTGGAAGTCATAGCGCTGCCTCTTAAAGTGTCATTCCCGCGAAGGCGGGAATCCATACTCACTGGCTTTGGTCATGGGCAATACGTTTCCAACTCATGGTCAGTGGTTATGGATTCCCGCCTTCGCGGGAATGACAGTGAGGATTACTGAATGCCTTCGTAAGTCTTTTCCGTCCAGGTGAAGAAGCGCTTCAGGCCTTCGTCGAGCGTTACCGCGGGTTCGTAGCCGAGCTGGACGCGGGCTTTTTTGATGTCCGGGCAGCGGCGGTTTGGCTCATCGGCGGGGTAGGAGTCGGGGTAGTCGACGATGTTGTGCGCGATCTTCTTGCCCAGCGCCTTCTCGATTTTGGGAACCAGGTCGTTCACCGAGATCTCCGGGGTTGGGTTGCCGATATTATAGGCTTCGCCCGAGACTCCGCGCGCAATCACGCGCATGAAGCCCACCAGGGCGTCGGTGACGTAGCAATAGGTGCGCGTCTGGCGGCCGTCGCCGTAGATCTGGATCGGCTTGCCGGCCTTGATCTTGCTGCCGAAATTGGGGAGCACCCGGTAGTCGAGTTCGCGCATGCCGGGGCCGTAGACGTTGAACGGGCGGATCGTGTTGGTGTGCGTGCCGAACTGGTTTTTGTAGATGTAGCACAGCGTTTCGGCGACGCGCTTGCTTTCATCGTAGCACGCGCGCGGACCCTGGCAGGAAACCAGGCCGCGGTAGCTTTCCTGGGTGGGTACGTGCTTGGGGTCGGGGTCGCC
>JAFLCR010000016.1 GCA_017302755.1 Alphaproteobacteria bacterium | reverse complement strand
GAGGGTGCGGCCGGTGGCTTGCACGCCTTTCTGGCCCGAGCTGCTGTTGATGTAGTCGCGCCTCGGATCGACGGGGCCACGATTATCATAAAGCGGGCGCTGCCCACGCTGCTGAGGTGCGGGCGCTTGCACGACATTGGGATCAATGCGCGCGGGCGGATAGGGAAAGGTATCCTGCTGGCCGGCAGTCTGAGCGAATGCGCAAGGCGCAGAAAGAATCACGGAAGCGGTGCAGAGCAGAAAGCGGCGGAAGCGCATAAACCCTCGCATGCGGAATTTGATGCATTGTAAAGCGCCGGGGGAAAGAAGAAAGCGGAAACTGCGCTAGTCAGCCGTCAGGGTTTGCGGGCCGCTGCGGCGCACCGGTGAAGGTGCGGGTGTCCGGGTTTCGCTTTCCACGGGTGCGCGCAAAGCTTCGGGCCTTCTAATTGTCGGCGGTGCAGGCGGCAGAGCTTTGCGGATAGGCACCACCGCGGAGGGATGAGAGGGTTGCGGTGCAGGCGCCGGGGAGGAAGAGGCAGGCGGCGTCGCCGTGGTTCCTCCGCCTCCTGAGTGGAAATAGGCATTGTCCTGATGGGCTCCCCCGCCGGGACGATAGATATAGCGCTTGCAGAGGCGCTTTCTTGCCGCATTTGTTCCGTTATAATCCGCTTCGGTCAGGAGATAGGGCGTGTCCGAAGATTGGTTGCGGCAGATATAAACAGGGGGTGAGTGCCGGCGGCTGTTGCAGTGATCGTTCATGCCAAGCGAACTGCGCAAGCAAGGTTTTTCGTAGGGAAGCTTGTCGTAAGGGGGAGCCTCGTCAGGAAGCAAGCCGTGGGGAGACTGGTCATCGGGCTGATGGCCGTCCTGAGTGCCGTGATGATTGCAGGCCCAGCGGTTGCCGTCACGGATCACCTGCGGGTGGTTTTGAACGTTCCGGCATTCTTCCAGCATTTTTTTGTATTCGGGGTCGTTCTCGTGGCCTTGCTCGGGAGTGCTTTCGTCGTCACCCTTACAGACCCAGCCGTGATTCGTGTAGCGGCAATTGCCGTGCTCGTCCTTATCTCTCAGGTTGTCGCCAGTTAATGATGGGTGCCGCCATGCCTCGGGGAGTGGCGGTGCAGGCCGAGGATGCCAGGCTTTCGGTGCCGGAGGCGTGGTGACATGCTTTTTTTCTTCCGGCTTGATGTGGTGTTTGCGCCACTCGTTCATTCTTTCTTCGTTTCTGAGGCGGCGGTCGCGTTGTGCGCGATCCATCTGTCGGTAGCGCTCCGCTATTTCATCTTTTTTCTGATCGCCGCTGTCGTCGTTGTAATCGCCGGACTGATAGATGCCGCCTGAACCACTGGGGGGGGTAATGCCGCCGGTGGCGCTGTCGTTTGTGGGTTGCGCCAGGGCGGATTGCGAAGCAAGAAACGCGGTGAACGTACCGGCAAGAACGTAACGGGCGAGCGTGAGGGGCATATGGAATCCTACGCTGGTAGACATGCCTCCAGTATAGGCGGCAAACGTTACGATTCTAGTAACATCATGCCGTTAGAGCCATTCAAGGCTGAAATTTCGCGAATTTGTCATAATTCGCTGATTACCGTCTGGAAGCAGGCTGGATGAGGGGGGGGGCAAATGCGTCGTTAGGGTACATGGCTTCCAGGGCCGTTGTAAGCTGCCCGCCCGCGGTGGAGGAGCGAATCGCCGGAGAAGGAGGGAAAATGCGGCTTTGTTGTTCCAGCGTTTGCACGTCCGCACCGTTGAAGCGCGGCACCGCGCCAGGAGGCGTGGAGGTAAAAGCGTTTATTTCAACAGGCGTATCCCAATGCACGCGCCTCTCCTGGCCGGCGGAAAAATGTAGAAGGCATCCGTCTTTCCAGGCGAGGTATTGGATGCCCTGGTCGGTCGGCAGTTCCATGACGGCGGGATAGGCCTTCGCGTCCAGCCCGATCTGCCTTATCTGCTCGGCATTGAGCGTGCGCGCGTTTTCAACAAGCCGGAAGGGGCGCTTGAGCAGCGTTCCCTCGACGGCGACATAAACGAATGTGCCGTTCTGCGTGGGGGAGATGGTTACCAGCAAGCCCTGCGGCGAGGAAGCTATGCGGACATTATTACGCTCATCGCGCGTGGCGGGTTCAAAACGTGGCGTTGAAAAAAGCTTTTGGGCTAAACTCTGATCCGAGAGCGTTCTGAAATCTTCTTTTCCGTTGTGGTTTACCCATTGTTGCTGCATCGCGTGCGCGATGGTGCGGGCGTCCGTGATGACCAGATCCTGGGCCTGCGCGGCCTTAACAAAAATGGTGCGGGTTTGGGAAATGAAAACGGGCGGAATTTCAGACGATTTGCTGACGAGGCGGCCCACCGACAATTGATCGCGTTGATAGCGTTGGGTTTCCTCGGAAGTGAGCCGAATCGGGTTGGCTTGTGCGAGCTGGTTCGCTTCCTGCTGAACAAAAACGGAGAGATCGCTGGCGACGGCATCCAGCGCGGGAATGCCTGCTCCAGGTTTGCGAGCTGCAGCCTGGTTAAGCTCGACGCCCAACGCATGCAGGTTGATACGCAGGCCGCCATTCACCTCTGCGACAATGGACTGCCACATGCCTGGAACGTAGCGCTGGGCGTCGGGATTGACAAGGTTGTGCCGCCCCGTTTTTTGCTTGTCTTCCTGGTCTGGCTTGGCGCAAAGATGCAGCCTTTCATTGGTGTTGGAATCGGGAAGATTGTTTCTGAGCGGAACGTAAAGCGTATCGCCCGGCACGGTATCGAACGTCTTGCCGAAAAAGCCGATCCAGGTAAGCACCGCGAAATCGACATGCGCATAGAATTCACGGGCGATCGTGTAGCCGCTGCGCTCGTCGGCAGGCTTACCGCGAAGCCAGTTCCAGGCATTCTTGGCTTTTTTGAAGGCCCAGGCCTCTACTTCCCCGCGTTCATACTTCAAAAACATGGTCGTGGCGCCCCATAACGCGCGGCCAGCAAGGAGCGGGGTTTTTACGGCAAATTCCAAAGGCGGCGCTTCCTTGTGATCATCGAGAAACTTTTTGCCGCCAACATAACCGCCTACAAGAAAGCTTCCTATTGCGCCGTGATTCATGAACACCGTCATCAAGCGTGCGAATGCGGGTGTGTTGGGAGCTCCGGTTTCCAGGTCCGTGGTCAGGGCGCCAGCGATGGCGGCATTAATAGCATGTTTCGCGCCTTCGACCTTGCCGTATTTTTCAATCATCTCCGAGCGTAAGCTCAATAGCGTGTGCGCTTTTCCTCTGCCTTCGGCCATGGCCATGCGCTTGGGATCGCCACGGGGCACCTGCACCATCTCCGTATGTTCGCAGGCTAGGGTAAGATTATTCACCCCGCAGCTTTTCAGAATTTTGCCAATGGCGTGCATGGTGGCCCAGCGGTCTTCACGGCCTGGGACCGGCAGTTCAAGGAAGTGGCGTTTTTGTGCGCGATCATAGGTGGGGGCCGCATCCCATTCCTGATAGAAAGTAGGGAAGACAACGACATCTTCATGGCGGGTCATTGGCCCGAGGATGCGGGAAAGCTGGTGAGCCAGTTGCGCGTATTGAGCGCCCGTTACCGCATAGTTGTAAACAGGGTGATCCTGAGGCGTGGCATCGGCGCGGCGCTGTTCAAGCGCAAGGGGCTCGGGTTGCCGCCGGGTGAAGATGCCCGTGCGGCGCTTTGGCTCTTCAGTAATGCTGATATTGGCGTCATGCTCAATGCCGCCATCGTCGCTCACGTCAACGTCTCCAAAGTCTACCATGCGGACTCCGCTTTAATGGTTCGTGCGGCGAATCATAGCAAAAGAGGCACTTTCTTAAAAAAGACTTCTGCGGTTTCACAAAAAATTAACAGTCGTAAATTCCGGCCTTTTCAGAGGCTTGAAAGAAATCCGCGTCCGGGAGGGCGTGTTCTGCCCGCCACTGCTTTCGGGAGAGGCAGCGCGGGTGTTTTGGTCACTATCAACGCATTTTCAAGGAGATCATCATGAGCATGAGTGATATTACCGAGCGCGTCCATGCGCTCGGCAATTCGTGGGAGCAGTTCAAGCAGCTCAACGAAGCCCGCCTCAAGGAGGTGGAGAAGAAAGGCGCGGCCGACCCGCTCTATTACGAGCAGCTCGACCGCATCGGCCAGGCCATCGACGCCACCAAGTCGCGCATGGACAAGCTGGAGACGGCCTATAACCGTCCCGGCAAGGACGCGGGCGAGGGTTATCCCATTCCCGCCGCTTATCAGGGCGAGTACAAGCAGGCGTTTTGCGCCTATCTGCGCAAGGGCATCGAGAGCGGGTTGGAGAAGTTCGAGGGCAAGGCGCTTTCGGTGACGTCCGATCCCGATGGGGGCTATCTGGTGACGTCGTCGCTGGCGTCGCGCATGATTCAGATCGTGTTCGAAAGCTCGCCGATCCGAGACGATTTCCAGTGACTCGCTGGAGCTGATCGAGGACCGGCAGGCGGCGTTCGCGGGCTGGACGGCGGAGACGGCTTCCGTCACCAACGACACCGCCACGCCGCAGATCGGCAAGAAGCAGATCGCTGTCTATGAGCTGTATGCCCAGCCCAAGGCGACGCAGCGGCTCATCGACGACGCGGCCATCGACATCGAGAACTGGCTGGCCGAGAAGGTCGCGGACGTGTTCGCCCGCACCGAGAGCACGGCCTTCGTCTCCGGCGACGGCATCGGCAAGCCGCGAGGCTTCCTAACCTATGCTTCCGGCACGAGCTGGCAGCAGATCGAGCAGGTGGGTTCGGGGTCGTCGGGCAATATCACGGCCGACAAGCTGATTCAGCTCTACTACACGCTGAAGACCGACTATGCCCGGCGCGCGACCTTCGTCATGAACCGCGCTTCGGTGCAGCAGGTGCGCCTGCTCAAGGAAGCCACCACCAACCAGTATCTCTGGCAGCCTGGCCTCACCGCCGGCCAGCCCGACACGCTGCTCGGCGTGCCGGTGGTGACGGCGTCCGACATGCCGGTGCCGGGGGCGGGCACGCTTTCGGTCGCGGTGGGCGACTTCAAGGCGGCCTACCAGATCGTCGACCGGATCGGTTTCCGCACGCTGCGCGACCCGTTCACCGACAAGCCGTTCGTGAAGTTCTACACGACCAAGCGCGTCGGCGGTGATGTGAACAACTTCGAGGCCGTCAAGCTCATGGTGCTGAGCTGAGGTGAAGCGCCGCTTCGCGGCATGTTCTTCCTGGATCCCCGGTTCACGCCATGCGGCGTGGCCGGGGATGACGGGGAATGTTTTCAGAAAGGAATCAGGCAATGACGACACGCGACACTTACAACAACATCAACATCCTTCATGTGAAGGATCCGGCGACCCAGACGGGCACCGTCACCAGCAATACCATCGACATGCAGGGCTATCGCAGCCTGACCGTGCTCGTGGTGATGGGGGCGACCGGAGATACGCTCTCCGGCTCTATCTACTGGACGCTGAAGCTGCGTCATAGCGACGATGACAGCACCTATGTGGACTGCACCGTCGCGGAGCTGCTGAATTCAGCGGCGACCATTGTGGTGAACAGCAACTCTGGCGATCAGAACACCTTCAAGTTCGGTTATCGCGGCGGCAAGCGTTACGTGAAGGCCGTGATCACGCCGACCGGCACGCACACCAACGGCACGCCGATCGGCATTGTGGCGGTGCGCAGCCATGCGGCGAACCGGCCGGTGGCATAAATAAAAAAGGGGCGCACGAGGCGCCCCTTTCTCTTTGCCGCGCTATTATTGAGCGGGTGCTGCCGGAGCGGCGGCAGGTGCCGCAGCAGGCGCAGCATCATGCTTCTTCGCGTGATGCTTCTTGGCGTGCTTCTTTTTCTTTTTGGCCTTCTTTGCTTTCTTGGCAGGCTTTTGAGCGTCGGCCTTCGCAGGCTCGGCCGTTTCCGCAGGCGTGGCCGCGGCAGGCGCGGGCGCGATTTCCTGCTTCGCGCCGGCATCCATCGCCGGCATGTCGGGCGCGGGGGCGGCTTCCTGCGCCTGGGCGAAAGAGGCTAAACCGAACGCGCAAGCAACGGCAAGCAGAACACTCTTGGTGTTGAACATAAATGCTCCTGAAAAACAGTTGGTTGTGAAATGGCGCTCTGGGAAGAGTCGGGTGAACCGTGCAGGTCCTGTCAGCGTCAGACGGCCGGATCATAGCAAAAGCGCGGATTCTGACTAGGGGTTTATAAAATATTAAATGATTGTTGCTAGAAAAAGACAACCGGCGGCGAAAGATCGCCGGTACTATGCAACGGTCTAGGTGGGGCTACTATGGAAAGTGTGTTGGGCATGGTGGGTGCCATCAGCATCGGCTACGTGCTGGTGTTGCTGGCGATGGCGATTTTCCTTCGGCAGAAGGAAGTGGTGCATCAGGAGGAGCGGCCATGGGTGAAATGGTATTATCTCCCCGAACAGAACGCGGCGAAAGAACCTATCCGTTAACGCGCCTGTTGACGGCTCTCGGTTTTCTGCTCGTTCCCCTGTGCGGGTGGGCGGATGGCCTGGCCGGTACGACCTGGATGCTTTACCGCGGCGCCGACGGGCATGGCACGCCGGGGCCGAAAGCATCGCCCATCTTCTTCGAGTTTCAGGACGGAGGGACCGCCGTGATGCGGCTGGGCCACCCTGGTAAAACGCAGGTAACATGGGAAGGCAAGGTAACCTGGTTTCTGGACGGGGATGTGGTGAATTTCGGATATCGCGACAAGAAAGGCATGACCTCGTTCAACGGAAAGCTTTCGAGCGGCTATATGAACGGGCAGGTAAGCGTGATCGGTGTGAATATGGAGGCGGCCGATCTACAGCAAACGGCTGAGTACTGGCAGGCCTGGCAGAAATAAGCGATCGGCAGGGTGAGCATGCTGCGTGTGATGATGCTCGAAACGCGCCGTGGATGCGCGGGTGGCATCGTCAGGCGTTATCTGCAAGGCTCTAGCTATGATTTGCCGCGCGGGTTGGCGGCGTGGTTCCTGCGGATGAAATGGGCGGCGGCCATTTAAAAAAAGAAATGCCGGCGGAATCGCTTCCGCCGGCATTGCATTGGATGCGCGAAAAATTACTTCGTCGCGGCGGCCTTCAGCTTGGACAGGGCGCGGACTTTCACGCGCACGGTCGCGGGCTTCGCGGCGGCTTTCATCATCTCGCCGGTGGCGGGATTGCGGATCAGCGTGCCGGCCTTGCGGGCCGGAACCTTGCGGAGGCTGACCTTGAACAGGCCGGGGAGCTGGAACTCGCCCACGCCGTTCGGATGCACGGAACCGAGCATCACGCCTTCGAGCGTGGAGAACACGTCGGCGACCTGCTTGCGGGTCAGCTCGGTCTGTTCGGCGATGAGGCCCAGAAGGGCGGACTTCGTAAGGGTTTCCTTGACCGGCTTAACGACGGCGGGCTTCTTAGCAGCGGCGGTGGATTTCTTTTTAGCAGCCATGTGGGGTACTCCTGGTTGGTGGTGTTGAACTCGGTAGTTAAAATGGAGATAGCCAGCGATTTTAAGGGCGACAGGACTATCTGAACGCAAATTAAGAATATCATTCCTGACTGCAAAACAGGGGGCTTGTCAAGCTGAGACATGCAAAAAACCCCATTTTTTTAGGGGCGGGAGCGATATCGGAGCATGCTGCGTTGCAGTTGCGGAAGTGCTTGGCGAGGGCACCGGATGGTTGCCAATAGCGTGGAGGCATGAGAAAAAATACCTGGCACAGGTTCCCGGAGAACGGCATGATTCGGCGTTGCGCGTCAGCGGATGTGAACAGGATTGACGCTATCATCAACGAGGCGGCGCAAGCTTATTGCGGCGTCATACCAGAGGATTGCTGGCATGAGCCGTATATGAAGCGTGCGAGTCTGGAGGCTGAAATCGCGGCAGGCGTGACGTTCTGGGGATGGGAAGAAGCAGGTGCACTCACCGGGGTCATGGGGTTGCAGAACGTGCGGGATGCATCGCTGATCCGCCATGCGTACGTGATGCCGTCGCACCAGGGAAAAGGCATCGGGGCGGAATTGCTGACATCGCTTGCCGGGAAAGCGGAGGGGAAGCTGCTGGTCGGCACCTGGGCGGATGCGGCATGGGCCATCCGGTTCTATCAGCGTCATGGATTCAGGTTGGTTCCGGGGGAAGAAAAGGAACAGTTGTTAGGCGCGTATTGGAGCATTTCCAAGCGGCAGGTGGAGACATCGGTTGTGCTGGCAAAAGAGTCATGATGGTGGAAATACGCGAGGCAAAGCCGGATGAATACGCACAGATCGGGGAGCTGACCGTGCGGGTGTACCGGCAGTTGCCGGGCATGCCGGGAGTGGAGGCGATGCCGGAGTATTACGCGATGCTCGCGAACGTGCCGGGGCGGATCACGGATGCCAGCGTGAAGGTGATTGCCGCCTGCGCGGAAGGCGCGGTGCTCGGGGCGGTCATGTATTACGGGAGGATGGCGTTTTACGGGTCCGGTGGTTCGGCGCCGCAGGAGAAAAACGCCTGCGGCATGCGCCTGCTCGCCGTGGATGAGAAGGCGCGCGGTCAGGGGATTGGGCGGAAGTTGACGGAATATTGTCTAACTCTGGCGCGGGCGTCAGGGCAGGGGCAGATGATTCTTCACACCACCAAAGCCATGCGGCAAGCCTGGGCGATGTATGAGCGCATGGGGTTTGAGCATTCGCCGGATCTGGATTTCATGCAGGGGCCGCTGCCGGTGTTCGGGTTCAGGAAAAGTTTGGCATGAACCGGTATCTGCTGCTTCCAGGCTTTCTCTTGTTATTGCCTTACCCGGCTTCCGCTGGATGCGCGCCCGGATACGCGCACGAGCAACGCGCATCCATCAGGCAGCATTACCAGCAGCAAATAATGGAAGTGAACAGGCGGCGTGATGAGCGTATCCGCGATGCGCTGGATCGCTATCAGCGCGAATACTACTCGCAGTCCACGGCGCTTCTGGAGGAGTGGAAGAAGGAAAGGGCTGCGCTTTCCGAAAGAATACGGGCGGATGAATCCGCCCGGGGAAACCAGGCGGCTTACAGCGACGAAGCCAGAAGCATCGGCAAGGAATACCGCCAGGAGAGCAGAGTGCTACGCAAGGATCATTCCGGAAAATACTGGAAGGAAATTACCGATGCGCGTGAAGAGGCGCGCGACCTGCGGCAGGCGGTTCAGGAACTCAAAGCGGAAGATGTCGCGCAACTGAACCTGGAGATCGGCCAGGATTGCAAGAAAAGCGCGAAAGCACGATTGCGTAATGTTTTTGAGTGGGTGGCGGGCAGGATGGGGAAAAACAAACCAGAGGATCGTTCCGAGCCTCCTTATGGAGCAACCGGCAGGCGAGGTTAGTCAGGCCAAAGGCAGGTCACGTTCGGCGCGGGTGCTGTCATCATGAAGGCGGATCAGATTTTCAAGATCAGGGTGGATTTCGCCGCGCGATTCCACGAGGCGGCAGGTGGCGTAATCCCTGCTGGCGTGTTCGTATTCGCGCAGCCATTTGTCGAACGCGGCCTGATCCTTCGGGGTTTGGCGGGGGAAAGCATTGGGTGGACGCTGATGTTTCATGCGCCAGGGCTTGGGCGTCAGGCGGGCGCGGTAGCATTGCTGGGCTTTGCATAGCCGCATGTAGAGTTTGTCTGCGCCGAGTTCCTTTTGCCATTGCAGGGTTTCCTCGGTGACGGGGAGGGTTTTGTGGGTGAAGAGGTAGCGGAAGCCCGCGGCCGTGCGGTAGATGCGAAGGCCGGTACCGGGATGTTTTTCCAGCCAGCTGTGGAGGCTTTCCTGACGTTTCTTCTCGCGGTCGCCGAACAGGGTTTTGGAGAGCCAGCCCTGGGCGGGCATGTCGACGTCCACGAACATCGCCGATTCGGCGTTGAGCACCAGGCAGCCGTAGCGGTTGCGGGTGAGGGCGTGGGTGGGCGAGGGATCGCCCATCAATTCTTCCGGCATCACGCCGGGGCCGTAGTATTGCTGCGCGTCGCCGATATCGATGCCCGTTATGCGGCGGGCGAGTTCGGCGACGGCCTGTTTGGCGTCGTCGAGCGCTTCCTCGGCGCTCGTGTTGGAGCCGCGCCATTTGCGTAACTGCACCTGGTTACCGGAGGCGTCTTTGGCGGGGAGTTCGGCGTGGGCCCAGTAGCGGAAGATGTGCATGTTATAATCCCTGGTGATTAACCATTGCGCACGGCCGCTTCGATCTTAGCGACATCGATTTTCTGCATATCCATCATTGCCTCGAATGCGCGTTTGGCGACATCGCCACCTTTGGCCATCGCCTCGGTCAGGACGCGCGGGGTGATCTGCCATGAGAGGCCCCATTTGTCTTTGCACCAGCCGCACTGGCTCTCGGCGCCGCCGTTGCTCACGATCGCGTTCCAATAGCGATCCGTTTCTTCCTGGCTGTCGGTGGCGATCTGGAAGGAGAACGCCTCGCTGTGCTTGAAGATGTCGCCGCCGTTGAGGCCGATGCAGGGAATGCCGCATACGGTGAATTCGACCGTCAGGACATCGCCTTTCTTGCCGCCCGGAAAATCGGATGGCGCTTTGTGCACGGCGCCGACGGCGCTGTCGGGAAAGGTTTTGGCGTAAAAATGTGCGGCTTCTTCCGCATCGTGATTATACCAAAGGCAGAGCGTATTCTTTTTCATGGGCGTTCTCCCGGGCGGGCTGTATGGGGCTTATTCATCCTGAAACGGCGCGCTGTCTTTGTAAGTTAAATCGGCTTTGGCGGCCGCCAGCAACGCATCGTATTTTTCCGAAAAGGGTTCCGCCAACTCTTTTTCGAGGCACGCGCATAAATTCCACAAAGCTTGTCTTTCCGCGGAATCGAGCACGGTTAAAGACCGGTCGACGTTACCGTTGCCATATCTTGAGAGCATCTCGAACAAAACCAATGCTTCAGAGTTGGTAAGGGTAATTTTAACTTCGCTGGCTGCCATGTGAAAACCCAAGCTGTGGTTTAACCTTCCGCGATTTCCTTGGGGAACTCTAGCCGCTTTGACGTGGCGCCACAAGATTGAGGCTTCATTGGCAGTTGAATAAAGCCTGCGATCGGCGGTAGGCTGCGTTGTAAACCAGCGATGGGCTCCTTATGACCAAGGGGAAGAGCGAGGAAAAGAAGCGGCGGCAGGCGCTGATTGCACGGCTCGACGAGCCGTGGACAGGGCGCCCCATGGATAATGTCGACGAGCCGCCGTTCATTTATGAAAAAGCGCTCCGGGAGATTGAGGAAGCAGCCCCCGAGCCGGAGGAGAAACCGCGTGGCGAAACGGCGGTATGGTTAGCGACGGTTGTGTTGCTGGCGGCGACACTGGCGATGGTGGTGCTGTTTTTATAGAGGGTGGCGGGTGAGTTCGGCGACGGCCTGCTTGGCGGCGTCGAGCACTTCTTCGGCGCTCGTGTTGGAGCCGCGCCATTTGCGTAACTGCACCTGATTGCCCGAGGCGTCTTTGACGGGGAGTTCGGCGTGGGCCCAGTAGCGGAAGAGGTGCATATTATTTCTTTTTGCCTCCAGGATAGTGAATTTTAATATCACTGCGCACAATCATATACAGCACGACAAGCAGACATAATCCTAGCGGACCGTATTGCATCAGTATCTTGGCAAGTAATTCCATAAAACTCCCCTCTATTTTTCTACTTTTTTCCTACGCAATTGTGAGGCGGTGCGATCCCGACCTTTGCGAATCTCGAGAGCTTCTTGAGCCAATTTTTTGGAGCGTTTTACTAGACCGCTTAAATCATATTCGTTGCTTATCACTCCTTTTGTACCAGGAAGATATTTTGGCGCTCTATTAACAAGCCCTGCCTTTTGAAGTTTAGCTACGTGCTTACGCATAGTGCTTTCGCTGATGCCCATAGCTTCACAGATACGACGTTTACTTGGGTAGGGATTACGCTCTGCTTCCCACCAATGCTTAACCAGATGCATGATGATTGCCAGGTCCATGGCATTTAATCCAAGGCTTTGCTGACGTTCTAAAATGACTGAGGGAATAGCTGTCCAGCCAGCTTTGATTGAATCCTGCCCCCATCTTTCATTTAACTTCTTGGTATTTGCTGCCTTCAGAGGGGGCTGCTTTTTTGCAGTATCGTTTTTCATTTTATCTTCACATGAAGTTTTAGTATCTTCATTATAATGCTAAAATTGCACTGAACAATAAGTGATCTATAGGATAAAAAAACTAGAGGTATAGGCTATATATCATATAGCCTATAGGCAGTAGAGCTTCCCTAAATATACTGCATCGGAACGCAGAGTCGTATATCAGACACAGAGACTCACAGGGGTCTGGTACACTTTGCCTAGACCCCATTATTTTGGATGATAAAATTTCAAGGAATATACGTGCTTGGCGGACAGGGTGAGATTCGAACTCACGGTAGGCTTGCACCTACGGCGGTTTTCAAGAGTGATTTTCGTGATTCTTTACAATATCTTGCGACACACTGCGATAATAAATTCAACAGCCTGCCGATGCAAGTCTTTTGTGCTGGTTTGCAGATTATCGCCCGTATTCGCCACCAAGTGTCCCACCACTGTCCCATGCGGGACATTTCGGGACAGTTGGTTTGAATGCCAAATATGCGGTTAGAGTATAGGAACTGCGCGGGGCGCACCTAACGACTTCGACTTTGTGCATACCGTTGCAGCGCTTACTTCATCGCGCAGAAGCTAGGTGTTACGCGCTGGTTCCACGGCATACGCGCCATCAGCAGTGCGAGGCCGCAGAAGCCGGTCGCGCCTGCGATGGTCAGGCCAACACCGATAAGGCCGGTGAGCAGGAAGAAAGCGGGCGTGAGGAAATAGCCCAGCGCACTGCCGGTGATGAGCAGCAGGCCGATGGTCAGCTGTACCTGGCGATCAAGCGGTAGGAAGGCTTTTCCGGAACTAGCCACCGTCAACCCTGCCGCGCGCCATGCTTCGATGCCGCCTTCAAGGTTGTAAATGTCGAGCGTCGGGTCTTCCGCCAGCAACTTTTCGCAGGCCGAACCGCCACGCCCACCTTTGCGGCAATGAATCACCAGCTTCTTGCCGGTGCAGTTCGGTAATGCCGATTTACTTACGCCGCCCAGCGGCAGCAAGGTTGCGCCCTGAATGTTCTCGGCGGCATGCTCCGCCGGTTCGCGCACATCCACCAGCACGGCCTCGCGCGCCTCCAGCCATTGTTTCAGGGTTGTTGCATTGACGGTTCTCAGTGTCATTGGTTTAGACTCCTCTAAATTAGTTCTGCCTAGCGACAGTAGATCAGGTGAAGCACCGAAAGCAGCGCCTGCGCTTCCATACTGCAAATACGGTAATAGACCGAAAGCCCGCGTTTGTCGGATTCCACCAGCCCGGCCTCGCGCAGCTTGGCCAAGTGCTGGGAGAGCGCCGATTGTGATAAGTCGACGGCTTCTGCCAGTTCTCCTGCCGTTTTCTCGCCCGATACCAGATGGCAGAGCGCCATCAGTCGGTTGGCATTGGCGAGCTGCTTGAGCAACGCCTCGGCCTGCGCGGCATTCTTCTGCATTTGTTTAATCGGGAGGGGCTGTGGTGTGTTGTTCATGTTGACATTGTATTAGTAGTCACTAAGATAGTCAATAGCGTCATTCACCGCAAAAACGAGGCAAGATATGGAAAAGAACTATCCCGAAATCACCAAGCGCATTAGCAGTAATATGAAAGTGCTGCGCAAAGACATCGCCGATACCATGCAGGGCTTCTCCGCTATGGCGCAGGCTGCAGCGAAGGACGGTGCGCTGGATAAAAAGACCAAAGAATTCATCGCGCTCGCTATCGGCGTTTCCACCCGCTGTGACGGCTGCATTGGCTTCCACTCCGAAGCGCTTGTGAAACTCGGCGCTACCCGCGAAGAGTTCGAGGAAGTGCTGGGCATGGCCGTGTATATGGGCGGTGGACCATCGCTGATGTATGCCGCCGATGCTATGATGGCGTTCGAGCAGTTCATGGCAAAGGCGACAGAAGTGGCAGCATAGATGGAGCAACTCTCGCTTCTTCAGAAATCTTCAGATTGTGTAACCGAGACGGAACTGAGCGACATGGCGCTGGCGGCAATAATGGAGCTTAGGAAAAAGCCCAAAGTTGAATAAAATCCGTCAGCGACGATCGTTAGGTCGAGAAACGTTAAGCCAGATACTAAATCTCGCTTTCCGTGCCTGGGGATACGGTGATGAGGCGCACACCGCGCGCATGCGTGAGATACGACCAAAGCCAGTCGCAAGCGACGACTATGCGGTTACGGAACCCAACCAATGGCATCAGGTGGACGATGCCCCACAGCCACCACGCCAGCAGGCCGGAACATGTCGTCCACGGGAATTGGGCAACGGCTTTACCGCGACCGATGGTCGCCATCGTGCCGTAATCTTTGTAAACGAATGCTGCCGGTGCGGGCTTGCCCTGCAACCTAGCCAGAATAACCGAGGCTGCATAGTTGCCTTGCTGCATGGCGGCAGGGGCCAGTCCCGGTACGGGCGTGCCGTTGGGATTTTGCACGGCAGCCGTGTCCCCGATCACAAAAATATCGGGATGCTGTTCGACCGTCAGGTCTGGCTGTACCGCAATGCGCCCGGCGCGGTCGCCGGAGAGTTGTAACCATTCGGCAGCAGGCGATGCCTTCACACCGGCAGCCCATAGAATGGTGCGGGCTGCGATCCACTCTTCTCCCAGCCGCACCCCTTCGCGTGTACATTCCTGAACGGCAAGCCCGGTGCGCACCTCCACCCCAAGTTTGGCAAGGTCGGCGGCAGCACGGGCAGAAAGTCGGGGTGTAAAAGGTTTCAGCAGGCGGTCGCCCCCTTCGGCAAGAATGACGCGGGCATTGGCGGGATTGATGCGGCGGAACTCGCCCCGCAATGTGTGGTGCGCCAGTTCTGCAATGGCTCCGGCCAATTCAACGCCAGTGGGCCCGCCGCCAATAATCACGAAGGTGAGGCATGCCTGTTGTTCTTGCTCGGTCACGGCAATCTCGGCCCGCTCAAATGCGGAGAGGATGCGCTGGCGGATGGCGGTGGCATCCTCGATGGATTTCAGGCCGGGGGCATAGTCGCTCCATGCCTCATTGCCGAAATAGGCGTGGGTGGCCCCCGTGGCTACAATGAGATAGTCATAGGCCAGCTCCCCCTTTGCCCCGTAAATACGGTGTTGCTCCTTGTCGATACCGGTGACATTGCCAAGCACCACGGTGCAGTTGCGCTGCTTACGCACGATGGTGCGAATGGGCTGGGCGATTTGTGCAGGAGAAAGCGCCGCCGTCGCCACTTGGTAGAGTAAGGGCTGGAACAGGTGGTAGTTTCGCCGGTCGATCAGGAAAATTTCGGCATCGGCATTCTTCAGGGCGCGTGCGGCGGCCAGACCGGCGAATCCGGCACCGATAATGGCAATGCGTTTTTTATCGCTCATCTATCTGTCTCCTTAAAACCGATATCCAAGACCTACGGCACCGAATATGTCGGGTTTATCCTGTCCCTTAAATTCTTCAGAACGCCAGTTTAATGTATAGGTGAGCTGGGTGCGGCCATAGGTGAAGGCAACGCCGATATTGGCATCGCCGACCGCGTATTTCTTATCGACCGACGGACTATCGCGGAAGGTATTCCCGTCGAGGAAGATATTGCGCGCCACCGCCCGGCCTTCGAGGCCTGCAAAAACAGACCATGCGAATTCATTTTCAGGAACGGAGAAATAGCCGCTTCCCGGCATCGCGGGGCGAACGCGCAGTGGTGAACCTTGCCATTGATATTTCTGGGGCACCAGCTGGAACATCACCCCTGAATTGGCATAGGTATAAATGTTTCCCACGGTCGCCCCGACGTAAGGAGAGGCACGGAAATAGAGGTTGCTGATTTGGGCGGTATACATCTCTGGCCATAGACGCTGCGCGGAAAGCATCAACCCCGGCTCGTTTTTAAGCTGGTGATCCCAACCGGCGGGGCGGTCGCTATCGGTGAGGCGATGCACGAATTTCTGGGTTTCTTCGCCCAGTGCCATGGGCCCAACAACACCTAAGGTGGTTTCCATGTCATCGATGTGATTGTCCGTCAATGTGGACATGCCAATGGAACCATATAGAAAGCCCGCATAAGGACGATCATTCGGGTCGGGATTTTTTTGCAGGATATTTCTGGGGGTGTAGAGATTCTGTCCCAACGAATAATAGACCGAAGTTGTTTCATTGATGCTGAAACCTGGAAGATAATCATCGATAAAGCGGGCAATTTTTGGTGGATTGGCACTGGTATCGAGCCAGCCGATGCGTGTACCGTTGGTGTAGTGCTGGTCGGTGCCTGCGCCGAATAAATCATTTTCTTCGGTGATGGTCAGGAACTGCTCCCTTGGTTTGTTGCCAAGTTCGCGGATGGCCTTTTGTTCCAGGGTTTCCTCTGCGTTCGCCGTCACAGGTAGCAACGCAGCCCATGCACATAATACCCAGAGCTTGGGGCGCATATTCTATCCCACCGTGTTGTAGCCATTATCGACATAGATCGTCTGGCCGGTGATGTTTTTTGCGTTGCCTGAGATGAGGAAGGCTGCTGCTTCGCCGATTTGCTCAATGGAAACGAGCTGGCGCAGCGGGGCTTGCTGGGCGGCCTTCTCCATCAGCGCATCAAAATGGCTGAGGCCCGAGGCGGCGCGGGTGAGAACCGGCCCCGGCGATAGCGCATTGACGCGGATACGCCGCTCACCCAACTCATGTGCCAGGTAGCGCACCGATGCTTCAAGCGCGGCTTTGACCGGCCCCATCAGGTTATAGTTGTCGATCACTTTCTCGGCGCCGTAATAGCTCATGGTGAGGATGGAGCCGCCATCTTTCATCAGCTTCTCGGCGTATTTGCTCAGGCGAATCAGCGAGTGGCAGGAAACATCCATTGCCATTTTGAAACCTTCGGCGGAGCAATCGGTGACGCGGCCTTGCAAATCCGTCTTCGGGGCGAAAGCGATGGAGTGGAGGAGGAAATCGAGTTTTCCCCAGCGCTCGGTGATGTCAGCAAATACCGCGTCCATCTGCGCGGCATCGGTTACATCAAGCGGCAGGAAAATCGGCGCGGCAACCGCCTGTGCCAGTGGCTCGACATGCGGCTTGGCCTTCTCGTTTTGATAGGTGATGGCGAGTTGGGCGCCTTGGGCGTGGAATGCCTGCACACAGCCCCAGGCGATGGATTGGTCGTTGGCCAAACCGACGACGAGGCCTTTTAATGGTTCGCTCATCGCGTCAACTCCTTGCCGAATGTTTCGTAAATTTCCAACGCCATGCCACGTTCTTCGTTCGCGGGGACCACCAAGTTTTCAAATATGGGAAGAAACGATAATCCCTGCGTGATCTGTGCGCGGATGCCTGCATTGTTCTCGCCAATGCCGCCGGTAAAAACCAACGCATCGATACCGCCGAGGGTAGCGGCCATCGCCGCGATATGCTGGGTGCATTTCCATACGAAATAATCGAGCGCGAATCGGGCGCGCGGGTCGCTGCTTTCGCTGAGGGTTCTGGCATCGTTGCTGATGCCTGAAAGCCCTTTCAGCCCCGATTCGTTATACAATAACTGCTCCAGCGCATCGACCGTAAGCCCCATTTTGCGCTGCATGTAAATGGTCGCCCCGGCGTCGATACTGCCGCAGCGCGTGCCCATCGGCAGGCCATCCAGCGCGGTCATGCCCATGGTGGTGTCGATGCTTTTGCCGTCGCGCATGGCACACAGGCTGGCGCCGTTGCCCAAATGAGCGGCAACCACGCGGGCTTGCGAAAGCGCCGGGTAATCACACCGCAGGCAATGGGCGATCCACGCATAGGAAAGTCCATGGAAACCATAGCGCCGCACGCCATGCGCACGTGCCGATTCCGGCAGCGCATAGGCGATGCGTAGCGCATCGTGGCCGGTATGGAAGGCGGTATCGAAACAGCCATATTGCGGCAGGTTCGTATGGAGCTTTGCCAGCGCATCGATGGCGGCAAGATTATGCGGCTGGTGCAATGGCGCAAGCGGGCATAAGCTCTGCAAATAGCGCATCGCTTCCGCGTCGAGCCGTACCGGAGCGCGGTAGCGTTCTCCGCCATGTACAATCCGATGTGCGGCAGCGTCCAGCGTCCAGCCATCCTGATGGGAAAGCAACCAATCGAGCACATAGGAAAGCGCGCTTTCATGCGTGGTGCCCGTGGGCAATATGTGCGTTTCATCACGCGAATGTTCTTCCTCATGCACCTGAAATACCGCGTTGCCGCCGATATCCGTGACTTTGCCGCCGAGCAGGAATGGTAAATCCGCGCCGAGGCCGAATAGCCGGAACTTGATGCTCGACGAGCCGGTATTGAGGGTGAGTAATGCCCGCATTATTTAATTTTCCCCTCGCGGCGCGCATGGACGAGGTAGAGCGCCACCACACAGGAAAGCAGCCGCGTGCGCAGCGAATCGGCGCGGCTGGTGAGAATAATCGGCACCCGCGCGCCCAGCACAATGCCTGCCGCGTTGGCGTGGCCGAGGAAGGTGAGTTGCTTGGCCAGCGCATTGCCGGATTCGATATTCGGCACCACGATAATATCCGCATCGCCCGCGACCTCGGAGGTGATGCCTTTATCGATTGCCGCTTGCTTGCTGATGATATTGTCGTAGGCGAGGGGGCCGTCGAGCCATGCGTTGGTGATTTGCCCGCGATCCGCCATCTTGCACAATGCGGCGGCGTCGATGGTCGAAGGCATGCGGGTGGTTACGGTTTCCACCGCCGAAAGCAGTGCCACTTTTGGCTTCTTGGAGTGGCCAAATAAACTGTGCCACAAGCCGATGGCGTTGCGGCAGATATCAGCTTTTTCTTCCAGCGTCGGCGCAATGTTGATCGCCGCATCGGTGATGATGAGCGGCTTATGATAAATAGGCGTATCGATGATATAGGCATGCGACATGCGCCGCTCGGTACGCAGGCCGGTACCGCTTTGCACCACTGCGCCGAGCAATTCGTCGGTATGCAGCGAGCCTTTCATAATAGCATCGACCTTGCCAAGGGTAGCCAGTTCAACCGCCTTGGCAGCGGCGGCGTGGCTATGCTCGGTATCGATCAGCTCCCATGCGCTAATGTCGGTTTTGTTTTCCGCCGCAGCCTCGTGGATACGCGCGGTAGGTCCAATGAGCACCGGATCGATCAGCCCCTGCTCATAAGCTTCAGCGACCGCTTGGATGGCGTTGGCCTGCACCGGATGCACCACCGCCACGCGGATTCTGCCAAGCGCTTTTGCGCCGTCTAATATCTTTTGGTAATGATCGGTGGCAACAATCTCGATGGCGGGTAAGCTGGGGCGCGGCACGCTGATGCGCTCGGTCGGCGCCAGCACAGTGGCGGTACCTTCGACAATCACCTCGCCTTTTTCATTCTGACAATTGCAATCGAACAGTACGATATGTTTGTCCGCTCGTTTGCTTTTTACCGTGAGCCGCACCGTAATGGTGTCGCCAATACGTACCGGACGTTTAAAATGCATATCCTGTTCGAGATAAATCGTGCCCGGCCCCGGTAGCACGGTGCCGAGGACGGTGGAAATAAGCGCCCCCGTCCACATGCCATGACCAATCACGCCGTGGAAGAAACTCTGATTGGCAAATTCCACATTCATATGCGCCGGGTTGACATCGCCCGACACGACGGCGAACAGGTCGATATCGTTCTGCGTGAGCTTGCGCGAGAGGGTGGCCGACTGGCCGATGGTCAGCTCGTCAAAGGTAATATTCTGCATCATGGCATCGGT
>JAFLCR010000159.1 GCA_017302755.1 Alphaproteobacteria bacterium | reverse complement strand
AAAGAAGCGCCTTGAATCGGGCATCCCGATACACCTTGGATATTTTGCTGTGCCGCCTCAATTCTTAATTCTAGCGCATCGCAAGCGGCGAGGGGAGCGACATCATAGACGGTTTTTAGGAAAATGCAGCCAAAGCATGGTAAGCATAATAACTGGCAAACAGAGGCTTATTTGCATAAATGGTTCAATGCGCGGTTAACGAATGGTTTCCCGCCAACAAAAAAATTTCTCCAATTTTCGTGCTGCGCCGCACATAAATCCGGCTTTCAAAAGCAAGCGAAGTAATTATTCTAAGTGGTGATTATCTGAAATCCACGTGATTGCATGCAGCCCGTCTTCCGTTTTGCGCCAAGCCCCAACGGCCGTTTGCACCTGGGCCATGCCTATTCCGCCCTGCTGAATGCCGATCTTGCGGGGAAGCTCGGCGGCCGTTTCCTGCTGCGCCTGGAAGACATCGACACCGTGCGCTGCACTCCGGAACTGACGCAGGCTTGCTTGGACGACCTCGCTTGGCTCGGCCTTGCCTGGGAGAAACCGGTGCGTATCCAATCGCAGCACTGGAGTGACTACGCCGCGGCGCGGGAGCGGTTGAAGGTGCAGAATCTCCTCTACCCCTGCTTCTGCACGCGTGCGGAAATTGCCGCCGCGAGCGGGGCGAAAGACCCGGACGGCGCGCCAATCTACCCCGGCACCTGCGCGCGCCTGACGCCAACGGCCATCGCCATGCGGATCGTGGATGGTGAACCGCACTCCTGGCGCCTGGCCATGGAAAAAGCGCTGGATGGCGCGCCCGCGCTTTCCTACCGCCGCTTCCATCCATCCTCCAGGCAGGAAGAAAACGTCACCGCCGATCCCGCCCGCTGGGGCGATGCCGTGCTCATTCGCAAGGACACGCCGGCGAGCTATCACCTCTCCGTGGTGGTGGATGACGCCCTGCAAGGCATCACCCATGTGGTGCGCGGTGCGGATCTCGAAGCCGCGACCGATCTGCACGTGCTTCTGCAACATCTGTTAGGGCTTCCCGCGCCGCGTTACCACCACCACGCACTGATCACTGAAAGCGGAGAGAAACTTTCCAAAAGCAAAGGCAGCGAAACACTGGCTGACCTGCGCAGCAGGGGAGTCGACCCCGGTGAAATACGCGCCATGCTTGGCTTTCCCGCCTAGTTGCAGAGGCGCATTCCACGACCTATCTTATCGCCATGACCCTGCACCTCATCAAACTCTCCGTCGGCCCCGAAAGCCTCGCCGACCTTGCAAGCTGGCAGAAAAAGCGTCTGAAGGTTGTGCCCGAGCTGATTCACATCACCCGCCAAACCCCCAAACGCGCGGCGGAACTGCTGGACGGTGGCTCCATCTACTGGGTCATCGGCGGCCACGTCGTCGCCCGCCAGAAACTGCTGGAGCTTCGCCCCATGGAACGCGATGGCATTCCTCATTGCGGCCTGGTCTACGACAAGCAGATGATCACGGTCGAGATGCGCCCCCGCCGCCCGTTCCAGGGCTGGCGCTACCTGGAGGAGAAGGACGCGCCCCCCGACCTTCCCTCCGGCGCCGAGGATGATTCTCTCCCCAGCAAACTGCGCGCCCTCGGCCTCCTGTAACTGTCATCCCGGCGCAGGCCGGGACCCAGTGTTTCTTGGGCACAGTGATGAGAATCCTGGGTCCCGGCCTGCGCCGGGATGACGAGATAAACTCACCCCGAACAAACCGCCGGACAAAGAAAACACTCCGCGCTGTGATCATTCACCATCCCCGTTGCCTGCATATAGGCATACATGATGGTCGACCCCACAAAACTCATCCCGCGCTTCTTGAGGTCTTTGGAGAGCGCATCCGACTCCGCTGTTTTAGCAGGCACGTCTTTCATCGTCTTCGGCCTGTTCACCTTCGGCGCCCCCTTCACGAACTGCCACACATACGCATCGAACGACCCAAACTCTTTCTGAATCGCGAGAAACGCCGTCGCATTCTTCCGCACCGAAAACACCTTCAGCCGGTTACGGATGATGTCGCCTTCCTTCAGCACCTTCTCCAGCGCCGCATCGCTCATCGCCGCACATTTCTTCACATCAAACCCGCAAAACGCCGCGCGATACCCCTCGCGCCGTTTCAAAATCGTATACCAGCTAAGCCCCGCCTGCGACCCTTCGAGCACGAGCATCTCGAACAGCTTGCCGTCGTCATGCACCGGCACGCCCCACTCTTGGTCGTGATAGGCGGCATAATCTGCCTTATCCACCGGCACCCAGCCACAGCGCGTTTTCGCCATCACATCCCCGCCGGAAAATGCTCGATGTGCTGCCCGCCGTCGCGCCCCAGGTAAATCGCCTTCCGCCCGGTGAGGTACACCTCGTAATGGCTGCACCCCGCCTCCATGACGCGCTTGAGGAAGGTCTGATAATCGATGCGCCCCTGCTGGCTGTCGGCGATGGCGGCTTGCACGCTTGCGCCATCGAACGCCCTCGCCACCTCCGGCCCGTCGAAGGGGAGGGGCTCGGTGTGGACGGCGCCGCCCACGCCATACGAAATCTTCTGCCGCCCCACCAGATCGGCGAGATAGCGCTCCACCCCGCCACTCACGAGCTTTGCCACGACCTGCGGAAACGCAATCCTCCCCGCCAGCGACTGTGCGGTGCATTCGGCGATAACGTTCGTATCCATGACTTTCTCCTTATGGCCAGCTATCAATCCCCTCCCCCTATGAGGGGGAGGGTTAGGGTGGGGGTTCCCTCAAGGCACGAACCCCCTTCAACCAACCCCTCCCCAACCTTGCCTGCCTGAAACTATAGTTTCAGGACAGCGCAAGCCCTCAAAGGGGAGGGGGGTTACTCCATCCGATCCTTCCCATGCGTCACCACCTCCCACCCATTGGCGTCGAGCAGCTGGCGGATGGTGGCCAGCAGCTCCTGTTTTTTGGGCCTGGAAAGCGATCCGAAACACGCGCGGTCGTTTTCATCCGCGATGCGGGCGAGCTTCGGCACCAGCGCCTTCCCCTGGCGGGTGAGCGAGAGCTGCACCGAGCGCCTATCCTCACCGTGCCCATTTCCGGGTTTGTCCTTGCCGCCGCGCTTGCCCGACGTCCCGCCTGGCGCGCCCCCTTGTGCCCGCACCACCAGCCCGCGCTGCACCAGCCGCTCCACCATGCGCGAGAGCGAGCTTTTATCGACGCCCACGGCCGTCGCGGCCTCGTTCAGGCTCATCCCCGGCGCGTCATGGATGGTGCGCAGCACCACCCACCCCGCCACGGACACCCCCTCCGCCTCCAGCCGCGCCGCGAAGCGATGCGACACGAAATTCGAGAGACAGCGCAGCCAATAGCCGAGATGCGATTCGAGGGTGGAAGGGGAGGAGGGCATGGAGGGACAATTAGTTGCAGATGCAACTGTTGTCAATGCAGCAATTGAGTTTAGGGTTTTGGCAGATTTCTGCGTACCTGCATTAGAGCCTGTTTAAGCGGCTCAAATTGCGAAGGCTCAATGCGTGCTGCTTCGCCAGTTTGGCTAATAAGTTTATGAATAATTTCCCGCTTCTTCTTTGCGTCATCAATTTCTAATGAGCGTTGCTTTTCCTCATGAATTTTCTTGTGCCGTTTGTTGGGTAAAAGCATTTGTTCATCACGTAAGGCTACGCCGGTTACGATTTTTGTATCGCCTTTCTGAAATCGCTTTTCCTTATGATACTCAAGCCCGCGTTGGATGATTCCTTTCTTGGCTTTCCTGAGCACTGCTTTAGGGACAGTGCTGCCTGAGAAAGAAAGATCGTCGACGTAGCATGTCATCATTACATTGGTGGCAGTTGCTTCTTGATTGATCTGATCAAAGAGTGACTTGTGAGCAAAGTACGCAAGGATGGGGCTGATAGGACTCCCGGTAGGAAGGCGATCGTCATATGTTGTAATTCTGGAAAGAAGTGCCGCTACATCGGCAGAGCATTGCATGGTGTTTTTGAAGAAATCATGGACATGCTTATAAGTAGTGGAGTCAAAGAACTTCCGAATATCCAGCTTGTGCAGCACATCGTTACCAAGATGTGCCGCAGCATTAGTGACATATGAGCGTCCCTTGGTTGCGGAATGCAGATATTCGGGCGGCGCGATTCTATTAAGTAAAATCTGCAAACGCTTATGAATCCCTTTCATTTTTGGCTTGGGATCATGGCACGTTCTGTTTCCTTGAGGAAAAACCCGATAGTTATTTCCTGTATTCAGCAGTCCATAGATGTCATTAAGAGGCGTTCTCAAAAGCTGCGCCAAGCGCCGCTGTGAGCGAAGCTTAAAAAGAGGTGATTGATTGAGCGCATAATTACCGCGCTTCTTTTCTTCCTTCTTCATGATCAAGCATCCCCTGCTTAGCCACCCATTTCATCAGAGTTGTTATTTTTTTCGCTACCGCCACACGCATTTTTTCCGTGCCTTTACCAGCTTCAAGTTGTTCGGAGAAAAGTAAGAGCGATGATGCGGGAATATGAAAGACTTCAGAGTATTTTGAGATGATTTCCAGATTAATTCGGCGATTGCCAGCCTCTAGCTCCGAAAGATAGGATATAGAAATCGCCAGTTCCTCGGCTAACTCGCGTTGGGTCTTGCCGTGGAAAAGCCTGATTAATTTGAACGCTTCATTAAGCATAACCAACCCAAGTGATGTGTTTAGGGGCTGTTAGCCAAGAAGATCAGAAATCTTCGTCAGAAGCTTGATCATCTTGAGCGCCGCGATGCCAACATAGAGCACCGTTTTGCCAACTAACATCCACCACCTAGCTTTAGGCCGCCTGGCCGTTTTCTTCCGACTACGCATATTTACTCCTTCCTCAGACCGCAACGAAACAGGAGTGTTCCGTGTTGGCCTGCCTTCTAGAGAAAGGAGATGGGCAAGATGGTGGTTTCCCCTAAACAATCATTACTTCCTGACAGGCCTTCTGTCAGGAAGTGCTGACCACCGTGTTTCATCGTTCATCCGTCGGACAGTCGACTAGCGCGTGCCAGCAAAAAAGGCAGGAAATTTCTTTCCCACAGGCTCGAGGCCTACAATAAGAAGGCAGCATCCCATATATGCCTAAAGCTGTACGGATAGATAGCAGCGGCAATTAAATATGTCAAAGGCAATTTCACAAATAGTGAAATCCCTACATCCGAAACACCCCAAACCGCCCATCCTCCACCGCCTTGTTCCCGCACACCGCGAGCGCCAGCCCCAGCACGTCGCGTGTCTGGTGCGGGGCGATGATGCCGTCATCCCATAGTCGCGCCGTCGAGTAATAGGCGCTGCTCTGGCGCGTGAATTGCTCCAGCGTCGGGGCTTTGAAGGCGGCTTCCTCCTGCGGCGTCATGGC
>JAFLCR010000158.1 GCA_017302755.1 Alphaproteobacteria bacterium | reverse complement strand
CAAGCAGGAGGCAGACCACCTCCAGCACGCCATCGACGAAGCCTACGCGGCGGGCCTGATCGGCAAGAACGCCTGCGGCAGCGGGTTCAACCATGACGTGTTCCTCCATCGCGGCGCAGGCGCCTATATCTGCGGCGAGGAAATGGCGCTCATTGAAAGCTTAGAGGGCAAAAAAGGCCAGCCGCGCCTGAAGCCGCCATTCCCGGCGGGCGTCGGCCTGTACGGCTGCCCGACCACGGTGAACAACGTCGAATCCATCGCCGTTGCACCCACCATTCTGCGCCGTGGCGGCGCGTGGTTCGCGGGCCTCGGCCGTCCGAACAACACGGGCACCAAGGTGTTCTGCATCTCCGGCCACGTCAACAAGCCCTGCAATGTCGAAGAGGAAATGGGCATTCCGCTCAAAGACCTCATCGAGAAGCATGCGGGCGGCGTGCGCGGCGGGTGGGATAATTTGCTCGCTATCATCCCCGGCGGCTCCTCGGTGCCGGTGATTCCGAAGACGATTTGCGACACCGTGCTGATGGATTTCGATTCGCTTCGTGCCGTCCAGTCCGGCCTCGGCACGGCGGCGGTGATCGTGATGGATAAATCCACCGATATCGTGCGCGCCATCGCGCGGCTTTCCAAATTCTACATGCACGAATCCTGCGGCCAGTGCACGCCCTGCCGCGAAGGCACGGGCTGGCTCTCGCGCATGATGGATCGCATGATTGAAGGCAATTCCCATGTCGGCGAGATCGACCTGCTCGAAGGCGTCACCCGCCAGATCGAAGGCCACACCATCTGCGCGCTCGGCGACGCGGCGGCCTGGCCGGTGCAGGGCCTGATCCGCCATTTCCGCCCGGAAATGGAACGCCGGATCGCGGAATACCAGGCCAAACAGGCGAGGGCAGCGTGATGGACACTTATGCTGAAAATAATATTCGTCATCCCGGCGAAGGCCGGGATCCAGCGGCGCGAAGCGCCCAACGAAAAACCCTTTCAGCGCTTGCCGCGCTGGGCTGGATCCCGGCCTTCGCCGGGATGACGAGAGGAGGATAGTTTTTCATGCCCAAACTGACCGTCAACGGCATCGAAGTCGAAGTCCCCGCCGGAGCCACGGTGCTCCAGGCGTGCGAGGCTGTGGGCGTGGAGATTCCGCGTTTCTGCTATCACGAGCGTCTTTCTATCGCGGGCAATTGCCGCATGTGCCTGGTGGAAGTCTCTCCCGGCCCGCCGAAGCCGCAAGCGTCCTGCGCGTTGCCGGCCGGTGAGAATATGGTGGTTAAAACGAATTCGCCAATGGTGAAGAAGGCCCGAGAAGGTGTGATGGAGCTTCTGCTCATCAACCATCCTCTCGATTGCCCGATCTGCGACCAGGGCGGCGAATGCGACCTTCAGGACCAGGCGATGGCCTATGGCCAGGGCCTCGGCCGCTATATCGAGCACAAGCGCGCCGTGCCGGAGAAGGATATCGGCCCGCTGATCGAAACCTTCATGAACCGCTGCATTCACTGCACGCGCTGCGTCCGCTTCTCGGAGGAGATCGCGGGCATCGAGGAGATGGGCGCGACGGGCCGTGGCGAGCATACCGAAATCGGTACCTACATCGCCAAGGCGGTGAGTTCCGAACTGTCGGGCAATATGATTGATCTTTGCCCCGTCGGCGCGCTCACGAATAAGCCCGCGGAGTTTCGCTACCGCTCGTGGGAGTTGACGAAAACCGAATCCATCGACGTGCTTGATGCGGTCGGCAGCAATATCCGCATCGACGCCCGTGGCCGCGAGGTCATCCGCATCCTGCCGCGCCTCAACGAGGACGTGAACGAGGAGTGGATTTCCGACAAAACCCGCTTTGCCTGCGACGGCCTCAAGCTCCAGCGCCTTGACCGCCCGATGGTGCGTAAGGACGGCAAGCTACAAGCCGTTTCCTGGAACGAAGCCTTCGCTGCCATCGCTGAGAAGGTGAAAGCCGTGAAGCCGGAGCAGGTCGCCGCTATCGCGGGCGATCTGGCCGATTGCGAAAGCATGTTCGCGCTGAAGGATTTGGTGCAGAATCTCGGTTCCGCCAATCTCGACTGCCGCCAGGACGGCGCCGCTCTCGATTCCACCAGCCGCGCGGGCTATCTGTTCAACACCACCATTGCCGGCATCGAGCAGGCCGATGCATGTCTGCTGATCGGCACCAACCCCCGCAAGGAGGCCCCGCTCGTGGCAGCGCGCCTGCGTAAGCGGTTCCGCAAGGGCGGGTTTAAGGTGGCGAATATCGGCGAAGCGACCGACCAGACCTATAAGATCGACCAGCTTGGCAATCGCCCCGGCCTGCTGAAGGACATTGCGGAAGGGAAGCATCCTTTTGCCGAAGTGCTTAAGAACGCCAAAAATCCCATGCTCATTCTGGGTGCGGGTGCATTGACGCGCGAAGATGGTGCTGCCTTGCTGCACTTGGCTCGCGCTGCCGCTGAGAAACTCAACATGGTGCGTCAGGACTGGAACGGCTTCAATGTGCTGCACACCGCCGCCTCCCGCGTCGGTGGGCTGGACATCGGCTTCGTGCCAGGTGCAAAGGGCCGTGATACGCGCGGCATCCTGGCTGGTGCGAAAAGCGGCGACATCCGTCTGCTGTTTTTGCTTGGCTCCGACGAAGTTCCCATGTCGCAGCTTGGCGAGGCGTTCGTGGTTTACCAGGGCCATCACGGCGATCACGGCGCGCACCGCGCGGACGTGATTCTGCCCGGCACCGCCTATACCGAAAAGGACGGCACCTACGTCAATATGGAAGGCCGCGTGCAGCGCGCCTACGCCGCCGTGACGCCCCCCGGCGATGCGCGCGAGGATTGGAAGATTCTGCGCGCCCTCTCCGAGGTCGTTGGCAAGACGCTGGGTTATAACACGCTGGAGCAGCTTCGCCAGACGATGGCGGCCAAAACGCCGCACCTCACCGCCCGCGTGGATGTCATCACCCCCGCGAGCTGGGGCGTGTTCGGCACGGCGGGCAATCTGCAGGATGCGCCGTTCACCGCCACGGTCGCCGATTTCTATATGACCGACCCCATCAGCCGCGCTTCTAAAACCATGGCCAAATGCAGCGCCCTGTTCAGCGCCTCCGAGAAGAGGAAAGCCGCATGATGCACCGTGCAGCGATTATCCTAGCTCGTCATCCCGGCGAAGGCCGGGATCCAGCCCGGCGCGGCAAGCGCCGAAAGAGTTGTTCGTTGGGCGCTAAGCGCCGCTGGGTCCCGGCCTTCGCCGGGATGACGAAGAGGGGGCGTGTATGACGCTGATGGAATTCTGGAACGCTTACGGCATGAACACCGCGCTCACGGTGGGCAAGATATTGCTGATTGTGGTGCCGCTGCTGATTAGCGTGGCGTATCTCACGCTCATGGAGCGCAAGGTAATCGCGGCCATGCAGCTTCGCAAAGGGCCTAATATCGTAGGCTTTTTCGGGCTGTTGCAACCCTTCGCGGACGGGCTGAAGCTCATCTGCAAGGAAACGATTCTTCCGACGGATGCGAGCAAATTAGTGTTCGTCATTGCGCCGATGCTGACTTTTACTCTGGCGCTGATCGGTTGGGCGGTGATTCCCTTTGGTGACGGAATGGTGCTGGCCGATATCAATGTAGGCGTGCTCTACCTGCTGGCGATTTCCTCGCTCGGTGTTTACGGCATCATCATGGCGGGCTGGGCGAGCAATTCCAAATACGCTTTCCTGGGCGCGATCCGCTCCGCCGCGCAGATGGTTTCTTATGAAGTTTCCATCGGTTTCGTGATTGTCTGCGTGCTGCTGGTGGTAGGTTCGCTGAACCTCACCGAGATTGTTAAGGCGCAGCAGAACGTGTGGTTCTGCATTCCGCTTTTCCCGATGTTTGTGGTGTTTTTCATCTCAGCGCTGGCCGAAACCAACCGCCATCCTTTCGATCTTCCCGAAGCAGAAGCCGAACTCGTGGCAGGCTATAACGTCGAATATTCCTCGATGACCTTCGCGCTGTTTTTCCTCGGTGAATACGCGAACATGATCCTGATGAGCGGCATCACGACGATTCTGTTCCTCGGCGGCTGGCTGCCGCCGTTCCAGTGGGAGCCGCTGCTGCTCGTGCCGGGGCCGGTGTGGTTCCTGGTAAAAATTCTTTTTTGCCTGTTCGTCTTCATCTGGGTGCGTGCCACGCTGCCGCGCTACCGCTACGACCAGTTGATGCGCCTGGGTTGGAAGGTCTTTCTGCCGCTGTCGCTGCTGGCGGTGGTGCTGACTTCCGCCTGGGTCGTTTACGGCGGAGGGCAGGGATGAGAACGATGTTGTGTTTTGAAATCTGCGGACGTACATCTGCCGCAGCCGAACGGAGAGCCGCATGAGCCTGGTCAAATCCATTAAAGCGCTGGGACTGTTTGAAATCGTGCGCGGCATGGGCCTGACGCTGTATTATTTCTTCAAGGCGAAGGTCACGATCAACTACCCCTTTGAAAAAGGCCCGCTTTCCCCGCGCTTCCGCGGTGAGCACGCGCTGCGCCGCTACCCGAACGGCGAGGAGCGCTGCATTGCCTGCAAACTCTGCGAGGCGATTTGCCCGGCCCAGGCCATCACCATCGAAGCGGAAACGCGCGAAGACGGCTCGCGCCGTACGACGCGCTACGACATCGACATGACGAAATGCATCTATTGCGGCTATTGCCAGGAAGCCTGCCCGGTGGACGCCATCGTCGAAACCCCGAATTTCGAATTCGCTACCGAAACCCACGAAGAGCTGCTTTATAACAAGGAGCGCCTGCTCGCCAACGGCGAGCGCTGGGAATCCGCCATAGCCGCCAACATCAAGCAGGATGCGGAGTATCGCTGATGGATGCGCTGCTTTACCAGGTTGTCTTCTACGTTTTTGCGGCCCTGACGGTGCTTTCAGCGCTGGCGGTGGTGTCGGCCAAGAACTCGGTGCATTCGGTGCTGTTCCTGATTCTCTGCTTCTTCACGACGGCGGCCTTGTTCATTCTCCTCGGCGCGGAATATATCGCGATGACGCTGGTGATCGTCTATGTCGGCGCGGTGGCGGTGCTATTCCTCTTCGTGGTGATGATGCTGAACGTGAACTTCGCGGCGCTTCGCGAAGGCTTTGCCAAATACCTGCCTGTCGGCGCGGGACTCGCCATTCTGCTGTTCGGTGAGCTGTTCATCGCTATGCGCGCCTCCAAATGGAAACAGGCGGCGGTGGAACCGATCGCCGTAGACCCAGCGCTGGCGCAAGCCGCCGTGCCTGCTGCACCGCAGGTTAGTAACATTCAGGCTATCGGCAATGTGCTCTATACGAACCAACAACGCAGCCTCCCACCAATTCACCTTTTGAAATCGAATAGATATCTG
>JAFLCR010000157.1 GCA_017302755.1 Alphaproteobacteria bacterium | reverse complement strand
GAGCGTGCCGGAGAAAAGGAAGCATTCCTGCGGCACATAGCCGATCCACGAGGCGAGTTCGCCGCGCGTGAATTGCTGAATGTCCGCGCCGTCGATCAGCACACGGCCTTCGCTGGGCCGGTAAAGTCCCTGGAGCAGCTTGAGCAGGGTGGTCTTGCCGCAGCCGTTCTTACCGACCAGGCCCACCATCTCGCCGGGTTTCAATGCGAAGTCGAGCTTATTGAGCAGGGGTAACGGGTAATTCGGATAGGTAAAGGTGAGTTGTTCGGCGCTCAGGAAGCCTTTGGGCTTTTCGCGGGCAAGCGTGGTTTCGGTACGCTCTTCCTCCATCGCGAACACGCCGTCGAGCCGGGTGAGCGAGGCCTTGCACATGGCAAACAGCTTCCACTGCCCGAGCAGCTGGTTGAGTGGCATCATGATGCGCGCGGCCAGCATATTGGCGGCGATCAGCCCGCCCATCGTCAATTCCTTGTCAATGATCGCGAGCGCGCCGACCACGACCAGCATCACGGTGGTGAACAGCGTCAGCGTCTGGGCGATGACGGTGGAATCGTCCGTCGTTTCCCCGCGCAGCACGGCCTCTTTGATGGCATGAGCGTGGCGTTCCTCCCATTCCGGCTGGCGGGCGCGGTCGATGGAGAGCGCTTTCACCGTCGCGCGGCCCATGATGAGTTCGGAAAGCAGCTTCTCGCGGTTCTGCGTGGCGATAGCTTCACTCTTGCTGCGCTCGCCGATCATGCGCGTCGAATGCCAGGTGAGCAGCAGGAAGGCGGGGATGGCGACGGCGAGCACGCCCACGATCGGCCAGGCGATGACGCAGATGACGCCCAGGAAGAGGATGGCGAACGGCAGGTCGGTGACGAGCACCGCCGATCCGCCGGAGAACGTATTGCGGATGATCGCCGCGTCCTGGAAGATCGACAGCCAGTACGGCGTCGGCTGTTGCTCGAGCTTGGCGAGCGGAAGAGCGGAAATCTTTGCGTAGAGCTTGCGCCCCAGCGCCGCGTCGATCTTGAGCGCCGTTGCCTGGAGCATCCGCGCGCGCGCGCGGCGCAAGGCCCAGTCGCAGCCGAGCGCCAGGATCACGCCGAAAACCAGCGCCCACAGCGTGCTGATGCTGTTATGCGCCACCACGCGGTCATAGACCTGGAGGGTGAAGAGAGGCACGACCAGCGCCAGGATGTTGGTGAAGCACGCATGTCCCAGCACCTCGCGGTAGGCGGGGCGCAGGGGGCCAAGTATCGCCGTGAACCAGGCGGGCAGGCGCGAGGGCAGGAGCGTGCCGTCTTCGGCTTTGGCGACGGGGCGGTCCTCGGCAAGGAACGGGCGCGCGATTTCCACGGCCGTCTTACCGCCTTTCACGACGGAATCGCGTAACTTGCCGACTTTTTCACGCGAGATCATTCCATTCACCCAAACATTGTCATTCCCGCGCAGGCGGGAATCCATACTCACTGGCGGTTGGAAGAACCGCAGGCGTTCTTATTTCTAGGCCAGTGGTTATGGATTTCCGCCTTCGCGGGAATGACAGTTAAACCCCTTTCACCGTCTCGGGATGCAGCCTTCCGATAGAGAGCAGCAGCCGGTAGACCGAGCTGTAATAGTCGTATTTCGCGGCCGCGGCGTCGATCTTGGCGCGGTAAAGCTCGTTCTCGGCGTCGAGCACGTTGATCGCGCTCTCCTTGCCCGCGTCGCGCAGCTTCTTGCGCGCGCCATGCACTTCGCTGGCGATGTTCACGGCATTATCAAGCAGTTCCATGCGCTCGCGGTTAGTTTCCACGCTCGACCAGGCGAGGCGGACTTCCTCCACCACTTTGCGCTGGGTGTGGGCGTTGGTTTCCATGCTGGCTTCATGGGCGTGGGCCGCGCGTTTGACGCGCGCCGCATCGGCGAAACCGCTGAAAATCTCCCAACTGGCCTGAAGTGTCAGCGTGTAATCCTCCTGATCGCCGCGAACGCCCTGCAAATCATTGTCGTGGCGTGCGGCGGCGACTACGTCTACCGACGGGAAGAAGCCGGAGCGCGCGGAAGTGCGACCGATATCCGCCAGGCGCACGTTGCGGCCGCTGTTGATAAGTCCAGGGTTTTCCTGCAGCGCGATGGCTGTCGCCTCACCGAGGGTCTTGGGCACGGTGGCCATCGGCAGGGTGGGAATCGCCATATGCTCTTGCACGGGCGGTTCGCCGAAGACCTGGGTGTAGCGGCTTACCGCGTCACGAAGCCCGCCGGAAAAGGCGGTATGCCGTTCCCGCGCGATCTGGAGGCGGGATTTGGCCTGAAGCACGTCCACCGCGATGCCCGAGCCGCGATTCACGCGCTCGTCTTCCAGATGGAGCTGGCTTTTGAGATTGTCCTGGTTTTCAAGCGCCAGCTCGCCTAGTTCGGCCTGGCGCAGCACGTCGAGATAAGCGTTGATACCCTCGAAAAGCACCTGCTGGCCGGTCTGGTCGAGCGTGGTTTTGGCGATGTCGGTATTCGTATCCGCCGAACGCACGTCGCTGGTGGTGCGGAAGCCGTTGAAAACATTCTGTGTCACCGTGGCGCCAATATTATTAGGAGAGAGGCGCGTATCCAGCCCCGCGGGATCCTGACCGGATTTATCAAGATTTTCCTTTCCAATGCCGCCGCTTACAGCGACTTTTGGCAGATAGCCGGAGAAGGCTTCCGTCTTCCCCGCCTCGCTGGCATGGATATTCTGCTGCGCGGCCTTGACCTGCGGGTGGCTCGAAAGCAGCTTGGCCAGGGCGTCGTCCATGGGTTGGGCATGGCTTACGCCGCCCATAAGCAGGGCGCTGCACGTGGTAAGAAGGAACCAGGGTAGGCGAGGGGATTTCATAACACTTTTGGATAGAGAGAGGTGATGCTATTTTCCAAGCAATGTGAGGCATTTGCGTAAAGTTTTCGTAAAAAGCGCTCCACCTATTTGTCAGGCGCTTGAAATATGACCTATTTTCTGCTTGACGCTCCCGAATCTCCTGTTACATTCCGCGCCTCTCTACCGTCACGGTCCGGGAATTTCCTGCCGCGATTACTGTTGTCATGAGGCCTTCAATCGAAAGGCTCGCCTTTTTTTGGCCTTAGGACAATGAGTTGAGGGCCGGAAAAGTCCGGACGAGCGAAGCGAGGACTAGCGACCAAGTGGGAGCGCAGCCCGCGCGGCGCTTGAACGCAAAACGAATTAGAAGGAATGCCCATGCCGACGATTAACCAGTTGGTGCGTAAATCCAGAAAGGTTCTGGCGAAGCGCAATAAAGTGCCCGCCATGGAAGCCTGCCCCCAGAAGCGCGGCGTCTGCACCCGCGTGTACACGACGACCCCGAAGAAGCCGAACTCGGCGCTTCGTAAAGTGGCCCGCGTGCGCCTCACCAACGGCTTTGAAGTCACCAGCTACATCCCCGGCGAAGGCCATAACCTCCAAGAGCACTCCGTGGTGCTGATCCGCGGCGGCCGCGTGAAGGACTTGCCCGGTGTGCGTTACCACATGATCCGCGGCACCCTCGATACGCAGGGCGTGAAGGATCGTAAGAAAAACCGTTCCAAATACGGCGCCAAGCGTCCCAAGTAAGGATAGAAAAACATGTCTCGTCGTCGCGCAGCTGTAAAGCTCCCCGTCAATCCCGACGCCAAGTATGGCGATCTGGTCATCACGAAATTCGCCAACAGCCTTATGATCGACGGCAAGAAATCCGCCGCTGAATCGATCATCTACGGAGCGCTGGACCTCATCCAGAAGCGCACCAGCACCGATCCGCTGAAGACGTTCACCGACGCCATGACCAACGTGCGCCCCGCGATCGAAGTGCGTTCGCGCCGCGTCGGCGGTGCGACCTACCAGGTGCCGGTCGAAGTGCGTCACGCGCGCAGCCAGGCGCTGGCCATCCGCTGGCTGATTGCATCGGCGCGCAAGCGCTCCGAAAAGACGATGGGCGAACGCCTCGCCGGCGAACTGCTCGACGCCGCCAACAACCGCGGCGGCGCGATCAAGAAGCGCGAAGACACCCACCGCATGGCCGAAGCCAACAAGGCCTTCTCGCATTACCGCTGGTAACCCAAGAAAAGAAGCAGAGACAAAATGCCCCGTACTCACGAAATCAGCAAATACCGCAATATCGGCATCATGGCGCACATCGACGCCGGTAAGACGACGACGACTGAGCGTATTCTGTATTACACCGGCAAGTCCCATAAGATCGGCGAAGTGCACGAAGGCGCCGCGACGATGGACTGGATGGAACAGGAACAGGAACGCGGCATCACGATTACGTCTGCTGCGACGACCTGCTTCTGGGACAACCACAAGATCAACATCATCGACACCCCGGGCCACGTGGACTTCACCATCGAAGTGGAGCGTTCGCTCCGCGTGCTCGACGGCGCGGTCACGGTGTTCGACTCCGTGGCGGGCGTGGAGCCTCAGTCCGAAACCGTGTGGCGCCAGGCCGACAAGTACGGCGTGCCCCGCATCTGCTTCGTGAACAAGATGGACCGCATCGGCGCCAACTTCTACCGTTGCGTGGATATGATCGTAGACCGCCTCGGCGCGAAGCCGCTGGTGCTCTCGCTCCCCGTCGGTACAGAAGACAAGTACGCCGGTATCGTCGACCTTCTGAAGATGAAGGCGATCCTGTGGAAAGACGAATCGCTGGGTGCGGAATTCTACGAAACCGACATCCCCGAAGACATGCAGAAGCTGGCTGCTGACTACCGTCACAAGCTGCTGGAAACCGCCGTCGAAATGGACGATGCGGTCATGGAAAAATACCTGGGTGGCACCGAGCCAACCATCGAAGAACTCAAGGCCTGCATCCGCAAGGGCGCAATCACCTCGACGTTCGTGCCGGTCATCAACGGCTCCGCGTTCAAGAACAAGGGCGTGCAGCCGCTGCTCGACGCGGTGGTGGATTACCTCCCCAGCCCGATCGACATCCCGGCCATCAAAGGCGTCAAAGCCGGCACCGAAGACGCGATCGAAGCGAAAGCCGACGATAAGGCTCCCTTCGCAGCGCTGGCGTTCAAGATCATGTCCGATCCGTTCGTGGGCTCGCTCACCTTCATCCGCATCTACTCCGGCAAGCTGGAAAGCGGCTCCTATGCGCAGAACACCGTGAAGGACAACCGTGAGCGCGTCGGCCGCATGCTCCTCATGCATGCCAACAGCCGTGAAGACGTGAAAGAAGCCTTCGCTGGCGACATCGTCGCTCTGGCGAGCTTGAAGAACACCACGACCGGCGACACGCTGTGCGACCCCAGCAACCAGGTGGTGCTGGAACGCATGGAATTCCCCGAGCCCGTGATCGAAATGGCCGTGGAACCCAAGTCCAAGGCCGACCAGGAAAAGATGGGCATCGCGCTCT
>JAFLCR010000156.1 GCA_017302755.1 Alphaproteobacteria bacterium | reverse complement strand
CTCTCACCAAATGTAACAGGTGCATAAGGAACGATCGCATTATCGTACAAGCCGCTAAACCGCAGTGCTTTGTATGTTGTTTGGTCCAAGCCCTCCAGCTCGAGCACGGCCTTCCCGCTGCGGGTCATCTTCCACCCAGGCAGCGCCGCGAGCTCACGTTGCACTTCCGACAACCCCGAAGGCGTTAGCGGCGGCGTGGGAATGGCCACTGTCTTACCAAACCTCATTTCCTGCGTAGCATTCATATCCACCAGCGCGGGATGTGCCTGCTTCACCGCCCGCTGCATATCGCCGTTCGCGACGCGGTAGAGCACCCCACCGCCCGGCTGCGGATCACGCGCCAATATGCGGAGATTGACCAGCGCCTCGGCGCCGGGAGCGGTGCCGTTCAGGCTTGCCTCATTGCAATAGGCAAGACCGTTGTCCCCGAGTTGCCAAACACGCGGAATTCCAGCCATGTGCTGCATAAGAGGCAGCGGATTTCCGTTTTGAGCCAAGCCAATGTACACATCGAGCTCGCTCACCAACCGTTTGTCGCTAGGCTGCGCCCTGCCGGCCTCAATCACCGCATTCAGCGCCCGGTATCCCTCACCCAGCCAGGCGATCGTTTCGCCGCCGACATGGCGTGTGAACACCTCGTTATTCTGGTTCTCCAGATAAATCTGCCGCCCCAGCAGGTACGCTTGATGCTGCGCTCCCAGCGCGTCCCAGGCAGGATTCTCGCGGTAATCATCCCTGGCGTTTGCATACACCTCGAGCAAGTAGTTGCGAACAACCAGAACAGCCTGATCAGGCTTCTCTCTCTCGCTAAGCCTTCTAACAATATTAAGCGTTTCCGCCATCTCCAAGCCCTGAAGAACGCCCTGAAGGCCCGGCACATGCGCCTGCAACGCTTCCAACGCCAGCGCATGAGGCGCCAATGCCGCCCAATGCGCTTCAACATCCGCCAGCGCATGCGGCACCATGCGCGCGGCAACTTCCGTCAACTCGCCGCCCCCGCGCTCGACAATCATCTGCGCTTCATGCAGCACGATGCCCAGAGCATTGCGCTGGCTTTTGATCTCTCTCCAGCCAGGAATATCTCGATCCAGCGTCTGCATGGCCGCATCAGAAACCCTGTACTCTTCGACTACAGCCTGCGAACTCACCCGGTTGATTGCCTCACCTAATTCAGGAACAATCCCACCCACCCAGGCAAGATTCTGGGCTTCGGCAGCAAGCAGCGCCGCATTCGCTTCCAATTGCGCGATCGCATCCGGCACGAACTGATAGAGCCTATCTTCCGGCGACACGGCGTGCCCCTGCCGCTCCGCAACCCGAGCCAGCAACAGAACCATGCGTAGCGAGGCGGCGTCTTCGATGCCCGCAAGCGCCGGCGCTTCCCGCTGAAGCTCCACCGCCGCCTGGGCGTAGATCGCCTGCATATCCCTGACACCCAGCGCGCGATTGGCCGCGTTTAGCGCCTCTACAAGCTGCGTCAATTCGTAGTTATCAGGGCGATTCCGCAGCTCATTGGCCGCCAGAATGCGCGCATCGTCCAGATAGTCGGCATTGCCCGTTTCAAACGCGGCGTTCAATTTGCCGCGGATGTCCTTGGGAATGAAATACCTGTTGTCCGCATCCTTCATGGACGCGAAAAGGTGAATATCGTCCAGGTGCTCGCGAAGGCCGTTCCCATCGTAACGCAGCACTTTCTGCGTGCTGGGGAGTTTTCCGTACTTTGTGTCAACGGTGCCCTGCTCCATGCGCGGATTGCCGATTTCAACCAGAACCTGGTTCGCATGGCCGATCAGCGCCTCATACGCCTTCTCCCCGACCAGCGCCTTGATCAGGCCTTCATGCTGAAGCACGCGGTCGCGCGCGCCAAGCAGATTGTCCATCTGCTGCAGCGATCCCGCTTCGTGGTTCACAAATCCCGGCGTCACCGTTTCCACGGTGTTCGTGCCTGTCAGGATGCCCAACGCGGACGTATGGGCGATCGACGCGGCCCGGTGCAGATCGGTGAGCACGCCCCCGGTGTATACATGGATGCGCTGGTCACCGACCGTCTCCACGCGGTGCTGCCCCACCAGCCGCCTTCTATCACCGGCGTCATGCCCATCCTGATGGAGGATCTTCTTGATGTCATCATCCCTGGAAGCCTCTCTCACCAGCTCCACGATCTTGCGGATTTCGGCAAAGCGCTCCAGCAGCGTGAGCTGCTCGCCTGCGCCGCGGAAGGGGGGCTGGGCGACAACCTTCACCACCACCGGCTCAGGCTTGCCCGGATCGTCGGCGGTAACTTTAATCACTACGGCAGCATCCTGCTGCGCAGCGGGAGCATCCGTGCCCCCCACATCGGGAGCGTCTGCTTTCTTTTCTTCCTTACGCTCGCGCGGCGCTTTTTTCGGCTTTTCATCGCCAAGCCTGCGGCCTTCGTAGAAGATGCCCATGCCTTCGGTGACACGGCCATCGATCACTGTTTCGCGTGTTTCGACCACGGGGTTGCCCATGCCTTCCAGTGCGCGATCCAAGTATCGCACCAGATCGGGATAGCGCGATTCGTAGGGCTGAAGATCCATGCGGTCCACGGCAAGGAAATCGAACGCCAGTGGGCCAGTTTCAACCTCGCCGCCGCGGCGGTAGACGCCGGTCACGCGGTTGTCGGGATCCACATAAGGCGTGTTGCCGCCCACGGCATGCTCCTGCAGGGCGCGCGCAATGACGATGAGGGCCTCCCAATCATCGCCGCGCTGCTTCCTTGGCGTCTTGAGCAGGTCTTGCTCCATTTCCCTAGCAGCTTTCTGGATATTCTCGAAAATCGGAAGACCATAGCGCCGCTGCTCGGCGATCTGGCGGTTTTGCTCATCCTCAATTTCTTTTGCCCGCGCCACCTCGGCTTCCTGCTGGATGCGCAGCGCCTCCTGCGCTTTCTGCAATTCCGCCAGCTGAGCCTGAACAATGGCATCTTCCGCTTCGAGTGCCGCAAAATCTTTCTGGAACTGAACCTCGCGTTCCGCAGCCGTGGGGTAATGCCTGCGCGCCGCATCGACAAGCGCCAGCAGCTGCACATACATTTCCACGTCCTGCCTGCCGAAATACTTCATCCTCGCGCCATCGCGCAGCTTCGTCTGAAGCTCCTTCAACTCTTCCAGCTTAGCGTCATCCTTATGCCCGATACCGTCTTTTCTGGTAAAAGAGGTCGAGATTCTCGAAATCGCACCGCTCAGGTTTTCATGGGCGGGAATGCCCTCAATGTTGTCCGAACGCGTACTGGGAATGAATTGCCGGGTCGCATCCGTGAGATCGTTATTATAGCGCTGAAGCTTCTGCAGCTCCTTGAGCACCTCGGTGCCGGACATGCCCTCGATCCGAGCCTTCATCTGCCGGTACATTTCATTAGGGGTCAATCCGGTAAGATCTTGATGCAGAATGCTAGGACGTGAGGCCATGATTTCTTCCCAATAAAGAAGCTACTAATACACGCCTAAAATACAGGATTAATGTTAACGAAATATGCCAATGATTGTCATTTTACCGTCATATTGGTAAATATATTTTAACATTTAAAACCGCAATATTTACCTCTTTCAAGAATCCCCTGCGCGGCCTCCGCCCTCTACTCCCCCGCGTAATCTGGCGCGCCGATATTGCCCGGATTCGGCAGGCAGAGCAGCAGCTGCAGCGATTTCGCGCCGTCGAGCGCCACGTCCTCGGGCGGCAGGTAGGTGCCGCGCCGGTCGCCGGACCGTGCGGTGGCGAGCCCGGTATCCCCGGGAACGATGGTGCCGCCGATCACTTCATGGCCGCTTAGCAGCACACGCATCACCAGCCCCGGCGACGGCAAATAAACAGGCAGCCCCAGCCGGTTGCCGAACCCCACCGAAATCCGCCCCTGGCACGGCCCGTCGGCGGTGACGGCGAACACTTTGGCAAAGGCCTTTCTGCCATAAGCCACCCCGCCGGCCACCCCGTCGATTTCTTCCACCATGGACCGGAAATAAGGGTCTTCGCCTTCGATGCGGAACACGCGCTTTGCGTCGTCGGCGGTTGAGGAGATGGTTACGTTGCGCGGCGTGTCGGGGTGCAGCTGCGCGAGGGGGATGTCGCCCCTGGCGTTGGGCTGCGCCTGGCGCGCATAATGTTCGGCCTGCTTATCCTTGGGCGCGGCGAGATTCACGAGATAATGATGAGCGGGCACCATGTTGTGCACGGTGACGCCGGTGCGCGGGTCGTAATAATAATCCGTTCCCGGCTCCTCAAGCTGAAGGTTGAGGATGGTGCCGCGCGGCAGGGGCACCTTTTTCACCCAGGTGAACTGGATGCGGTCCGGCTGGGTGGCGACCAAGAAATCCCTGGGGCTGCGGTAGAACCTACCCTCGATGCCAAGCGTATGGTTGGCCCCGCCGAAAAAGCTGCCTTCGTTCTTGCCCACGGGGTAGGGCAGCGCGATCGACTCCCCGTAATTCAATTTGCGCTCGAGCAGCGCGTTCAGCACGACCAGCGGCATGGCATCCCCCTTATTCTTAACAGTCCCTAACTTTTTTAACCCCCTGCCCCGCCGATGCAAGAATTTGTTGATTGCCCCCGCCCAAACCGGCCGTTAGAGTATCGCCGAGCGTTGCATAGCGCCTAGCAAATGTTAGACGTCATGGACGAGCGTGAGCCGAGGACTAGCGACCAAGTGGGAGCGCAGCCCCAGCGGCGCTTGAGCGAAACGAACAAGAGGAGCCTTTCCATGGGACTAAGCCTTTCCCACCTCGTCGTCGTGCTGGTGATCGTGCTGGTGCTGTTCGGCGCCGGCAAGCTGCCGCGCGTGATGGGCGATATCGGCAAGGGCATCCGCAACCTGCGGGAAGGGCTTAAGGGCGAGGAAGAGCAGAAAGCCCTGCCTTCCGAAAAGGATAACACCCCCTCCGCCTGATCAGCGCTGCCTTAGGGAATCCGGCACGCGATAGCCTGCCGTACCTCCGAAGGGATCCTCCTCCAGATGCGCGCCATAGCGCGTATGGTCAAAATGGGGATTGATTTGGGTGAAATCGTCGGGTTCACCCGGCGCAATCCAGCGCACTTCATCTTTGGGAGCGACGCTTCCAGTCCTGATAATGCTCTCCGCCCATTCGTGCAGCGCACCGATGCTGCTCAAGGCGTTATTTTCCACGACAAAAAGGATATCCGCATCCGACAGCTGATAGCCGCACACGTTCGGGTGGGCCGAAAATTGCGCGTCAGGTAGGTACGTCTTAAGGTTATGATAAACCTCAAGCGCCTCCCCTTCCGTAAGCGCGCTTTTGCGGACATAGAAATACATGCCGTCTTCACGAACGCTCATGCTGCGTAGCAAGGTGGCAACCAAGCGCAAATCGGTCGTATCCTGGCGGATGCCGCCCAGCACAGCGACCGTCGCCACGTCTTTCATCAGTTCATCACGGTTCTTACAA
>JAFLCR010000155.1 GCA_017302755.1 Alphaproteobacteria bacterium | reverse complement strand
AACTCCAGTTCCGGATCCTGCGCCAAATCCCCCTGCACAAAATTCTACTGGCACGGGTCAGCAGTCAGCCCAAACCTCCCCGACCAATACTGCCACAAGTCAACCGCGCCTCTGGTGCAAAGATGGGCAAGACGGCGGCGGGCGCGGTGTGGCTCGATTCCGGGATGCTCTCGCCTTACGATTACTGGCAGTTCTGGCGCAATACCGAGGATGCGGACGTAGGCCGTTTCCTGCGCTTCTTCACCACCCTGCCGATGGACGAAATCAAAAAGCTGGAATCCATGGAAGGCGCGGGCATCAACGAGGCCAAGAAAATCCTGGCGACGACCATCACCGCGCTCTGCCACGGCCAGGCGGCGGCGGATGAAGCCGCTGAAACCGCGCGCAAAGTCTTCGAGGGCGGTGGCGTGGGCGATGCTTTGCCCATCGTGGAGGTGCCGCAGGCCGAACTTACGGAAGGCATCGCCGCCTATGCGCTGCTGCATAAAGCAGGGCTCGCCGAATCCGGCGGCGAGGCGCGCAAGCTGGTGCGCGGCGGCGGCGCGAAGCTGAATGATGAGAAAATCAGCGACGAGAACCACAAAATCACCACCGCCGATCTGTCGCCTGAAGGGCATATCAAGCTTTCGGCGGGCAAGAAGCGGCACGTGTTGGTGAAGGCGGCGTGATGCGGCTGTGGCCGTATCGCCGTTACCGCCTTCATTCCCCTCTTGATGCCAATGACGCCTTGCGGCGGCTTAATGCCGCGCTCAAGCCGCCGCTGCGGTTTTTTGGCATGTACATGTTCGGCGATGACGAGTTTCACGGCGAAATCATCGAGAACCGCTTTAAGATGATCCGCATGACGTCGTATCGAAACGGCTATCAGCCCGTCATTGAGGGCGAGGTCCTGCCGGTGAGGCGCGGCTGCACCGTCGATATCACGATGCGAATGTATTGGATCGTCATCGCCTTTTCCATCGCCTGGCTTGGCATATCCGCCTTCGGGATGGTTGCCGCGTTGTTCATGCCGGGAATGTGCCCGGCCAAAATCTGCGGAGGGCATTTCCTGATACCGGCATTTTTCTTCATTGCGTTTGCGTTGCTCATGGCCTTCTGCTTTTGCTACGAGGCGGATAAGGCGGAACGGTTTCTGGAACGGGTTTTCGAAGCATGAGCGCCCCCTCCATCGTCTGGCTGCGCCGCGATTTGCGCCTGCACGACCACGCCGCGCTGTCGGAGGCGCTGCGGCATCCCCATCCCATGCAGCCGGTTTTCGTCTTTGATACGGATATCCTCTCTCGCTTTCAAAACCCGCATGACCGTCGCCTGACCTTCCTGGCTGATACGCTGTGCCGCCTGCATGCGCAATTGACCGCGCGCGGCGGCGGGCTGCTGCTGCTTTACGGATCCACGAAAGAGGTGATGCCGAAACTTGCCGCGGCGCTGGACTCACCGCTGCTCTGCGCGGGCGAGGATTATGAGCCGGCCGCCATCCGCCGCGACCGGGAAGTGGCGGCCCGTGCCAGGCTAATTTTAGTCAAGGAGCATCTCCTGCTGGGGCCGAAGCAGGTGAAAAAAAACGACGGCGGCGTGTTTCGCGTCTTCACCCCTTTCTCCAAAGCCTGGCGAGCGGCGCTGACAGCGGCTGATGCGTCAGCCCGGGAAGTGCGCGACCGGGGACGATATGCATCCTTCGCCGCAAGCAGCGAAGCGGCAAAAAAAGCAGGACTGCGCGTCTTGGACGCCGTCTCACCCGAAGCTCTGCTTTCAGCAATCGGATACCGCTACGTGCCGGATAAGCTGTGGTTGCCGGTACAGGGGAAAGACAGGCTTACGCGTTTCATTGGCGCAAGCCTCAAAACTTATAAGGAGAAGCGCGATTTTCCGGCGGAGTATGGCACCAGCCGGCTGTCGCCTTACCTGCGTTTTGGCCTGGTATCAGTCCGTGAAGCGTATCATGCGGCGGAAGGTGGCTCCGACACCTGGATCAACGAGCTGATCTGGCGCGAATTCTACGCGCACATCCTGTTCCATTTTCCCGAAAGCGCGACGCAGGAATTTCAACTCCAATACCGCGCCCTCCCCTGGCGGCGGGATGAAGGCCTGCTTGCTGCCTGGAAGGAAGGCCGCACCGGCTACCCGATCGTGGACGCGGCCATGCGCGAGCTTTCCCAGACCGGTTGGATGCACAACCGCGCCCGCATGATCGTGGCGAGCTTCCTGACCAAGGATCTGCATACCGACTGGCGGCTCGGCGAAGCGCATTTCGGCGACCTGCTGATGGATTACGACCTGGCCTCCAATGTCGGCGGCTGGCAGTGGGCGGCCTCCACGGGCACGGACGCGCAGCCCTATTTCCGCGTCTTCAACCCCGTGCTTCAGGGAAAGAAATTCGACCCCGAGGGCGAATACGTGCGCCGCTACGTGCCTGAACTGGCCGCTTTGCCCGCGTCCGTGATTCATGAGCCTTGGAAATCAGGCAGAAAGCTGGACTACCCCACCCCGGTCGTGGATCACGCCGTTGCCAGGGAAAAGGCCATCGCGATGTTTAAGAACGAGGCCGTGCAGGAACAGCTTTTTTAGGATTTCTGTAGTATCGTCAGCCGACCCGCCCAGAGCGGAAACGATCCGAGAGCCGTTCATGCCCATCGATTTATCAGCCGTTAGCGCCGCCGAATTCACGGATGAGGGTTCGCTCGTCCGCCAGCTTGCCAGTCAGGCCCAATGGTTCACCGACCATTACGACGCCATTCGCGCCGATGCCGAAAAGCTGGTGCTGGCGTTGCGCCGGTCGGGGAAAAAAAGCCCCGTCGAAGCCTTCATGGGTGAATACGGGCTGGATTCGCGCGAGGGCGTGGCCATCCTCTGCTTGGCGGAAGCGCTGCTGCGCATTCCCGATGCGGAGACGGCGGATACGCTCATCAAGGGTTCGTTCAAAGAGGCGCAGTGGCTGAAGCATCTGGGCCGCAGCGATTCGCTGTGGGTGAACGCCTCCACCTGGGGGCTGATGCTCACCGGCGGCATCGTGCAGGTCAGCGATATGGCGGAGGGCGGCATCGGCGCGCTGTTCGGCAGGCTGGCGGGCCGCATCGGCGAGCCGGTGGTGCGCGAGGCGCTGAAGGCGGGCATGCGGCTGATCGGCGGCCAGTTCGTGCTGGGCGAAACGATTGAGGATGCGATCGCGCAGTCCGAAGCGCCGTGGCGCTATTCTTACGACTTGCTCGGTGAAGGGGCGCGGACGGATGGGCAATCCGAAGCCTATGCCAAAGCTTATGCCCAAGCCATCGCGCGCATTGCGGCAAGCAAAGAGGCCAAAGCGGCCACGATATGGGAGCGGCCGTCGCTTTCCATCAAGCTCTCCGCCCTGCATCCGCGCTACGAGCTGGTGAAGCGCGAGACGATGATTCCGGAAATGATGGCACGGCTGAAGCCGCTGCTCATCGCCACCCGAGACGCGGGGGTGATGGCGACTATTGATGCCGAAGAATCCTACCGCCTTGACCTGTCGTTGATGATCTTCGAGAAACTTGGCCACGACCCAGACTTCAAGGGTTATGACGGTCTCGGCCTCGCCGTGCAGGCCTATCAGACGCGCGCCCTTCACGTCATCGGCTGGCTGGCGGAACTGGCGAAGAAAACCGGGCGGCGCATTCCACTGCGCCTTGTCAAGGGCGCGTACTGGGATGCGGAGATCAAGCGCGCGCAGGTGCTAGGGCTTCCGGGCTATCCCGTGTTCACGCGCAAGGAAGCCACGGACGCGTCCTACCTTGCCTGCGCGAGGGCGATCATCGAGGAAGGAAACGCGTTCTATCCGCAATTTGCCACGCATAACGCGCTGACAGTGACCTCCATTCTCCATCTGCTGCGCCAGCGTCGGGGAGCGGCATATGAGTTTCAGCGGCTGCACGGCATGGGTGAAGGATTGTACGAAGCGCTGGGGCAGGACGTGCCGTGCCGGGTCTATGCGCCCGTCGGCCCGCATAAGGATCTGCTGGCCTATCTCATCCGCCGTCTGCTGGAAAACGGGGCAAACACTTCTTTCGTGCACCTGCTGGTTGATACCAGCCTGCCGCTCGAGCTGTTGCTTGCCGATCCATTGAAGAAATTACGCGGGTATTTGCCCGGCATCGACCTGCCCGTGGCGCTGTACGGCACGGACAGGCGCAATTCCCAAGGTTTGGATTTTGGCAATATATCTGTGCTGAAACGGCTGGATGAAGCTTTGCGCATGCGGCCATCCGAAACCGCGCTTAAACCTGCCGACGCCTCTGCTGGCGAATGCGAGACGGCGTTGGCCCAGGCGAAGCAGTTCTTCCCCGCATGGGATGAGACATCTGCCCTGAAGCGCGCGGTAATCCTGGAAAAAGCGGCGGGACTCATTGAGTCAAGGCGCGAGGATTTTCTGGCCATGCTGGCTTCGGAAGCCGGAAAAACGTTGGCAGATGGCATTGCGGAAGTGCGTGAGGCGGCGGATATGTGCCGCTATTACGCCGCGCAGGCGCGCCGACTGTTTCTCTCTCCCGAATCTCTTGTGGGGCCGACGGGGGAGCATAACGGGCTTCGCCTGCGCGGGCGCGGCGTATTCGTTTGCATTTCGCCGTGGAATTTTCCGCTGGCGATTTTTACCGGCCAGGTTGCGGCGGCGCTGGCGGCGGGAAACGCCGTCATCGCCAAGCCCGCCGAGGAAACGCCGCTGATCGCCATGGAAGCCGTACGCCTGCTGCATGAAGCGGGCATTCCGCGCGAGGCGCTGCAACTCGTGCCCGGCGACGGAACAGTCGGTGCGGCGTTGGTTGGCGATGTGCGCGTGGCGGGTGTGGCCTTCACCGGCTCCACGGAAGTCGCATTTTCCATCAACCGCGCGCTGGCGGCTAGAAACGCGCCGCTCGCCTCGCTGATCGCCGAAACCGGTGGCATGAACGCCATGATCGTGGACAGCTCCGCCCTGCTGGAGCAGGCATGCGACGACATCATGCTTTCCGCGTTCGGTTCCGCAGGACAGCGCTGCTCGTCGCTGCGGGTACTGTACGCGCAACGTGACATCGCGGACGACCTGCTGCGCCTGTTGGAAGGCGCGATGGCGCGACTGCAACTGGGCGACCCGCCCGATCCGGCGACGGATATCGGCCCCGTCATTTCTGCCGAAGCAAAAGAGATGCTCGTACGACATGCGGAGAAAATGAAAAAAGAAGCGCGGCTGGTGGCCGTGGCCAAGGCGCCGGATGCAGGCGGGCATTTTTTCCCTCCGCATCTATTCGAGATTCAGAAAATGGCGCAGCTTCCCGGCGAGGTGTTCGGGCCAATCCTGCACATGATCCGCTACGACCACGAAGCTCTGGACGGTGTCATCGCGGATATCAACGCCACCGGCTATGGCCTTACCTTCGGCATCCACAGCCGCATTATTGATCGTGCGCAGCGGATTGCCTCGCGCATCCGCGCCGGCAACTGCTACATCAAT
>JAFLCR010000154.1 GCA_017302755.1 Alphaproteobacteria bacterium | reverse complement strand
CGCCCCGGCTATTTCGCAGGCTGCGGCGGAGTATGCGAAGGAAGTGCGCTCCCGCCGCTTCCCTGGGCCAGAGCATTGCTTCGGTACTGGGTCGGCGAGCAGCCGCAAAACTCACGAAACACCCGGTTGAACGACGGGATACTGGCAAAGCCGACCTCGAAGGCGATGACAGTGATCGGCGTCTCCGGCTCAGCCAGCAGGCGCTGTTTCGCCTCCTCCACCCGGTAGCGGTTCAGGTGCTCGTGAAATCCCGTGCCGAGACGGGCGTTGATGGCCCGGGAGAGCACGTATTCCTTTACCCCAAGCACCCCGGCGCAAGCCGCGCGGCTGAAGCTGTGCGTCCGGTATTTCTTCTCTTGCTCCATGAGCGCAGTGAAGCGCGCCGCCAGCGCCGCCTCCGCCTCCAGAACCTCGGGCGAGGGCTTGGGCGGCGCCGGATGGTAAAGCAAGTGCAGCGGCAGCGTATCCTTATGGAATACGCGGAACACCGACGTCGCCACCAGGTAAACAAAAGTGACGCGCAGCATCACGCGGATGAACGCCTCTTTCTCCGGAACCAGGATACCGTCCACCACTGCCAGGCGGGCAATGAGTTGGATGACATGGGTCATGACCAGGGCAATCAGCAGCCAGTACTGCTCGGCAGGCTTGGCCTCGCGCCGCTTCTGCCCGAGAATGGCCACGAAGAGCAGCAGCACCAGGCTGCCGCTGAAAATATGGTAGAAATAAAAGGCATAACGCGACGGCCAGCACGTGTCCTCAAAGCACACATCTTCATAGAACGCGGCCAGGTAAAGCGTGCCGCCGCCACCCACCAACGGCAGGGCGAGAATCAGCCAGTACGGCCATGGCGGCACGCGCTGCCACAAAAACTGCAGCATGAGCAGAAAGGAAAGCGCGGGCAGGATCGCCTCGGCCGTATAGCGCATCAGCATGCGCGGGCCGTATTGCCCGGGATCGAAAAAAGCCGCGACGCTCGCCAGACTCAAAGCGGCGAAATATAGAATCGGCACCCAGGCCAGCCGGTTCCTATGCGCGGAGCTTCCAAGCTCGGCCAGGATCAGCAGGTTCGCGCCGATCAGCGCCGCGTGCAGCAGATGAATGGCGGTAAAGGTCACGGCGGGGTTTCGGCCGCGGGCATGCCGTCCTTCATGCCGAGTCTTTCCTCGATGAAATATTTCATGTAGCGGAATTCCGAAGGAGGAATGTCCTCGTAGTGATCGAGAATGCCCTTCATGATCGCGTATGCCGCCTGCTTCTCGCCCATGCTTTCCAGAATATACGCTGGCATCTGCCGCGCCCAGAATGGCACATTGCCCGGCGCATCGGACAATACCTTGGCTATCTCCAACGCCAGTTCCTTATCCTGCAGCTTATGCCGCGCCAGGTAAACCGCCTGCGCGAGCCACCACCAGTTGCGGCTGGGGTCGTGCAGGGAATGCTCGTAGAGATAATCGACGACATAACGCACATCCGGCGCATGCTGGCTCTGTGAATAGTAATAGGTCGCCAGGAACGGCACGAAATTGGATGTTGCATCCAACGTGTCCATCAGCCTGAACCAGGCGCCAAGTCGCGCGTAATCATAATCCTTGAGCGGCGTTGATCGTCCGAAACCGTCGCCGAAATTCTGCAGCAGGAAGCCGTTGTAGCGGAAGTAGAACTGGCGGTCACCGAGCGCCAGCGCCCCAGCGGTATGCGCATCGGGCGCCGGAGGGACGATCACCATCCTGGGGCGGATTTCGTGGGTCTGCGACCAAAACGCAAGCTGCGCCCCAACCAGCGCCAGAAGCATCAGGCGGATGGCGAACGGCGCCTTAAAACTGCTTGCGGTGCGTGTCATATACGGCCGCGGCGTAAAGCAGCGGCGCGTAGATGGCCGCCTGAAGCGCGAAGTGAAGCGGCGCGGACGAGTCTTGCAACCCATAGACCAGCCACTCGGTCTGTGCAAAAAAATCAAGCCTCGGCATCACCGTGCTCAGGATCTTGAGGCCGTATTTGGCAAGCATCGTGATCCATTCCTCCGGCCGGGGATGGATGGCATCCGCCGAGCCAAGGAAATAACCGACCATGCGTGACAACACATAGAATCCAAAGGCGCCCAACGCGCTTGCCACGGCGCTGCGCAGGATGATGGCGGTGGATGTCGCCAGCGCCACCACGATAGCAAGTTCAAGCGCCAAACTCAGCATCCACCAGAAGAACCCGGGAACAGACGGCACCTTGAGCAGCACCATCAGGAAAGCGACCGGCAGCAGTAACAGCAGCGCCAGCGTCAGAAACCCGGCGTAAAACGCGGCGATCAGCGCGGCGCGCGACAGCGGCTTGGTGAGCATAAGGTCAATTTCCCGGGTGTCGTACAGCCGCCGGACGTGGAAGGAAATAAACACGATGAATCCGAGCGACAGCCACAACCTAGCCGCGCCGCCGAAGAACGACACCGCCATGGGCAGCGGCTCGGTGATCGCCGTCCCGCCCAGCAGCGAGGCAATGCTGGCGATCACAATCAGCCCAGCGGCCAACAGCACGAAAAGCCGGTCCCGCGCCGCGGTGATCAGGATATAGCGGAATGTCGCTTTCATATTAGAAAGCCAATGGCCGGGGATCGGCGGTAAAGTTACGGTAGAGCTGCGAATCGTGCTCGTCCTTCTCGCCACCGGCCAGCACGGTCGCCTTGATCAGGATCACCATTTCAACGGTGCTGGTTTCGCGCTCCCTGTTCTTGAAGGCGTTGCCGACATAGGGAATCGTGCTGAGATAAGGCACGCCAGTATCGACGCTCTCATTGCGCTCCTCCATCAGCCCGCCGATCACCATCACCTCGCCGCTTCTAATCTTGAGGATGGAATCAATCTCACGCACCTCGACCTCGGGAATGGCGTTGGTGATGCCGCTCAATCCACCCTCCACCTGCGAGGCAAGGAAAGCCACCGCCGGATCGGGCTTGCTGCCGGTGACGCGCGACAGTGTCGGACGGACGCTGAGCGTCACCTCGTTGGTTTCCGTGTTGATGGAAGGTTGCATGGAAAGAATGATGCCAATCGGCACGGTCTTGATGTTGCTTTCCACGGTCAGCAAATCGCGCGGCGCGCTGCTAGTGGTGGTGGTGGTGTTGGTTTCGCGCTGCACCTCGATCTCGAAATAGACCTGGTTCTGGGCGAAGGTCAGCACGGCCTGCTGGTTGTTGATGGCATGCAGGCGCGGGCTGGAGAGCGTGCGCGAGGTGCCGAATTCCGAAAGCAGGTTGACCACCGCGTCAATGCCGATATCCGCGCCGCGGCCGATCGAAAGCGCTACCAGATTGGTAGGAAAGCTGCTCGCGAGCGGAGAGGTGATGTCCGCCCCCGTGCCGGTCAGCTGCACTTTCGCGTTCAGGTTCGGAGCGAAGGGCAGCGTGTTCCACTGGATGCCGCTGCGATAGCGGTCGGCCAACGTCACCTCCACAATCTTCGCCTCGATCAACACCTGCGCCGCCGCCGAAGCCCGCAGGCGGGCGATGTATTCCTGCACTTGCCTGTGCTTGCGCGAGGTGGCTGAAACCGTCACCAGGCCGCCCTGCTTGTTGACCACATAGAATCCGTCCTTTCCCAGCGCCGCCGAGCCGCCGGTGTCACCAGCCCCCTCGGCACCGCCCGCGGGGCGGGCGGTGGCAACAGCCTCTTCGCCGTCTTCCTTGGCTTCCTGGGTGAGCAGGATGGCGGAAGGTTCGCCCAGAATGCTCTTCATGCCGCTTTCAAAGGATTTCCAGAGATCGCTTTCGTATTTCGACTCCACCGCCGTCGTGGTGCCGCTGTTGAAATTGCCAGAAGTAGTTGCGCCACTACCCGTTGAGGAAGAGCTGCCGCTGCTTCCAGCGCCTCCGGTCGAGGAAAGCACATTAGTATTGACGTTGAGGCTGCTTTTGCTGCTGCGGTCGATGTTCAGGAAGTCCACGTTATAATTGGTAACATAAGGAAGATCGCGCTCCACGCGCAGCACGCCGTTTTTGATGCTGTAGCGCAAATTGGCAATTTGAGTGATGCGTTCGATCACATCATCGAAACTCTTGTCGCGCGCTGAGAAGATGATGCCGCCTTTGATATTGGGATCAAGCTCGAGGTCCACGTTGGCAAGGCGGGCCAGTTCCACCAGCACGTCCTTGAGCGGCACGTCCTCAGTGACCGAGAGCGTCACCAGCTGCCGCGAGCCGGTGCCCGGCGGGCGCGGGGCAGAAAGAATCTGCGATACCTCGGGAATCGGCGGCTCGCTGGGGGTGAAGGGCTTATCGGCCAAGCTGATGCGGGTGGGCTTGTAAAGGTCGCGGTAATCGTCGCGGGTCAGGCCCAGCCGGGGATCCTGCAGATCGTGTTTGTTCTTGTCAAAAATGGTTCCCGTGGCCGCGCACGCGGCCAGAAAACAACAAACCCCCTGTAAAATCACAAGATAGCGTAGACGCATGTTATAGTATTAGCATATCTTGTGGTTTAGTACACTGATTCCTGAAAAAATCGTTATGAAAGGTAATACTGCCAGTGGGAGGCTTCGGGAAAAACCACCACAATCCATAGTGAAACCGCGAGCGCGGGGCCGAATGGAAACACCGCGCCCCAACCCTTCCGGCGCCACCACAGCGCCGTACCAACGCCCAGCAACCCGCCGATCAACAAAAAGGGCACCCACCCCATGAGCGGCAACCACAGCCCAGCCACGGCAAGAAACTTGACGTCGCCCATGCCAAGCCCCTCTTTTTTCCTCAGGAACCGGTAGCCCCAGCGAAGCCCCGCGCCAAGCGCCAGACCGAGCGCCGCGCCGATGCCCGCCTCTTCCCAACCTCCGCCCTGCCAGCGGTACAGCAGGCCCAATGCCAGCAGCCCGAGCTGAGCCTGATCGGGAATGAGAAAATGCTCAAAATCAACCACGGAAAGCACGATGACCCCGAACCCAAGCGCCCATAGAAGCGCCGCGTTCCAGCCCAGCCCGTAACGCCACGTCACCAGCGCGAAAGCTGCCGCCATGGCCAGTTCGATCGCCGGATACCGCCAGGAAACGGCGACGCCGCAATGGCGGCACTTGCCCGCGCTCATCAGCCAGGAAAACACGGGCAGCAGATCGCGCACGCCCAGCGCTGTCTTGCAGGACGGGCAACGCGAATGCGCGGTGGCGATGGATTCACTCCTGGGCAGGCGATGCGAAAGCGCGGTGGCGAAACTGCCGAAAATCAGCCCCATAATCATGGCCAAGGGGAGGGAAATCCAGAGATTTTCCAGTTCCGTTGGCAATGCCTTAACCTTTCCAGAGTATCATGAAATTCAAGCCTGTAACAGCCGACTAACCATGACAGCCATTCGTAAACGAAATCTTGCGGGTTTCACCCTGGTCGAGCTCTCGATTGTGCTGGTCATCATCGCCCTCATCGCCGGGGCGGCCATCACCGCCGGCACCACGCGCCTTAAAACCGCGAAACTGAATCAGACGAATCTGAAACTCGACAAGATCGAAGAGGCGCT
>JAFLCR010000153.1 GCA_017302755.1 Alphaproteobacteria bacterium | reverse complement strand
CCGAGTTTCTTCGCCGCGCCGACCGAAGCCACGCTTGGGCGCATCCCATTCTCCGTCGCGCCGCCGCCGATCGCGGCGCCGAATATCGGCGACCATCCGAAACCCGGCATGCCGGTGCAGGTGCCCGCCAGCGTCGAGGCTGCCTCCGCGGCGCGTCTCGCGCTCAGCCTTGCGCCTGCCGTGCCGTCCCCCGTCACGATGGCGACCGGCCCCTCCCTTCCCTTCCTCGCGCAGATGCTGTGGCAGGGCGTTATCTCGCCGGAAACAGGCGCGTCGCTCATCGGCGCCGAAGACGTGCCGGTGCTTGCCGAAAATCTCCGCGCGGCGCGTTCGCCTGCGCTGAAAGACCCAATCAAGCGCTCTGAAGCGCATGTGGTACATCACGATCCATCAGATGTGGAGGAAGGATCCGAAACACAACACCTGCGAAGCGTCATACAACAGCAGCCCACTGGCCGGGAAACGTTGCCTGCCGCGACGGTTTCCACGCAACCTCGTCCCGTGTTCCGCGACGCCACCTCGCCGCTGCGCCGTGGTGAGGCACTTCCGCGCACCGTGCTGCCGGAGGATGTCGATATGCAGGCCGAAGAGCGGCTTTACAAGCTGCTTCCCAACCCGTTTGGCATTGTCAGCTCCGCCTATCAGAAAACCATGGCGCGGAATGAAAACATCGGCAAGCATCCCGCGCCAGTTGTTCCTTTCTAAGGTGCACGCTCAAATTCTACATTGCCAGAAATTCCCAGATTACATATGTTGTTTGCAGGGAATTCATAACAGCTAGAACCTTAGCGCATGCGGGAAGTGGCGATTACCAGCGCTCATGCCAGGCAGATGGTGGAAGCCACGGCCGTCGATTCTCCCTTCAACGCCTATATCCGCGCACATTGCCTCTACAGCCCAACGTTGACGGCGGAGCGCGTCGCGCAGATCGGCAAGCGGCTTGCCATCGGCATCGAGCTGTTTGAAAATGAATTAGGGACTGTGCCCGACGGCATTTATGACTTCGATGAAACAGTTGGAGGAAGCCGGGCTTATTTCGATCCCAACAGCGGCAAGATCTTCCTGAAACTGGCTACGACGTTCAACAGCATCGACAGCATGATGAACACAGGCTCGCGCTTCAGAAAACCCGGAGCACGTTTCACTGTCGGCGGGCTGGACAGCGCGGCACTGCTTTACCCGGAAGAAAACCACCACTGGCTGCTGCGCAGCCTAGGGCTGGCGCAGGAAGGGTTCGACGCCTGGTGCCAGGCGAGCGACGCTCAGCAGGCAAGCGTTGGATACAAGGAGCTTCCCTTTGAGCAGATTGCCACTGTTTTTCTGGAGCTGCTTGCTTCTGGGAACGAGATGGACATCGCCTATGACGTGCCCCTGGCTCCGGGAGAGCAGATGCGCCGCTTTGAGGACATCGTGGATACAAGCAAAGATTACCATCCCGTTTTCACCAGTATTTCCGGCGATGATTTCGCCGCCCGCCTTGCCGGGCAGATCGGACACGAGCGCGAAACCGTCGCGCGGTTCTTCGATCTGCGCGACCACGCCCTGGATTGCTGCGGGCGCGCCTTCAGCCAGGAACGCCGCTGGATCTATGGCAGCGATCCCGAAGAAGAAGGACTCTACTACAACAGGGAGGAAAATACGATCTTCATCGGCCTCGGTTATATCCGCCGCTACGCTGAGGCGATCACCACCGCCGGCTCCTGGACGGACAGAACCGGCAATCGCGAAAACCCTGACCAAGCCGTGATGCTGGATATGGTTTCCGCCGTCTTCGACATGTACCAGCACACCGTGCTCACGCGCCCGGAAGTGAGCGTCTACACGCCGGAAGAACTGGAGCCTGGACAGGTGTCGGAACGCGCAGCCTATGACCGCGATCAGGTGCGCCAGAGCGCCACCCGCCTGCTCCGGCTCAACGAACCGCTGCAAATCATGGCGTTTGCCGCGTAACGCTTCCCTTCCCCATAGCGAATCGGCTATAAAAAGAACGATTCAAACGGTTTCTTATGCGTATCGTCATTTTTGGCGCCGGGGCGGTAGGTTGCACCTTCGCCGGGACGCTATCTCATTCAGGAGCGGATGTTACGCTAATCGCCCGAGGCGAGGCAGCGAACGTTATCGCGCGCAACGGCCTCACCATCATCAGGGCCGGCACCCGCGTTTCCGCACATCCGCGCCTTGCCTATCCCGGAGAGGATATTCCGCCCGCCGATTGCCTGATCGTAGCGCTGAAAGCCTACGCACTCGCCAGAGCCTTACCGCATATCATGCCACTCATTGGCCCGCAGACCACGGTGCTGACTGCCGTCAACGGTATTCCATGGTGGTATTTTCATAAGCACGGCGGGGCGCTCGAGGGTACCCATCTGGAATCGGTCGATGCCGGCGGCAAAATCTGGAATGCCATCGGGCCGGAACGGGCACTTGGCATCGTGCTTTACCTTGCCTCGGAAATCACCAAGCCGGGCGAAGTGACGCAGGCGGGACCCATCCGCCTGCCGCTCGGAGAACCTTCTGGAGAGATGAGCACGCGGCTCACGCGCATCCATGAAACTTTCCGCGCCGCAGGCATGGATGCGTCGATGACCGGCGATATTCGCAAGGAAATCTGGCAGAAGCTGCTCGGCAATGTCAGCACTAACCCGGTCAGCGCCCTCTCGCACGCCACCATGGACGTGCTGCTCGACAACCCGGAAACAGGCAACCTCATTGCATCCATGATGAAAGAGGCGATGGAAACCGGCCGCGCGCTGGGCGTGCGTTTCGACATGGACATCCCCGAGCGCTTGAAAATCGCCCGCCAGCTCGGCGCATTCCGCACCTCCATGCTTCAGGACGTGGAACTGGGGCGCAAGATGGAGATCGAGGAGATTCTCGGCGCCGTCGGCGAATGCGCGAAGCTGGCCGGCGCGCAAACGCCGTTGATCGACCTTATCGCGGCGATGCTTCGGCAGAAGGAGCGGTTTTTTCCGCGTCCAGAAACCCCTTCTCCAGAAGCGGAAGCGGAACGGCGTTCAACTCCGAAAGAAACCGCATGATCCCCTGGGCCAGCACCTCCTCACGCAATCCCTCCAGCGAGGGCGTGTGCTGGCGTAAATAGGTGCCCAGCCGGCCCGCGCAACGCGCGGGATCGACCGCGCACTCCGCATAGCCGCGCAGCCGCAGATGCGCCGATCCGGCCAGGGTCCGCACCTTCTTGCCAACGCTCAAATCCCCTACACCCATCTCGCGCAGGGAGCGGTCGAAGTCATCCACCAGCACCTCCGCCAGCTGGCGCCTGAGCGCCTTGGAGCCCTCGCCCGCCGCCGCAAGGCGGGCATCGGCCAGCGCCACGAACAGGACGATCATCTCGAAGCGCCCTTCGCCCGTATCCGGCACCCCCGCCTGCGAGTAAAAAAAGGGGTTCCGCGCCCGTGCCACCAGTGTAGTATAGAGCCGATGCGCCGCCTCCCTTTCGGGCGGCGTCTGCAACCATTTCTTAAGAGCCTGCCACATTGCCTGAATCCGTGCTGAAAACCTCATCCGTATGTAGCAGCCGCCGTGGCGTTTGCCAATGGCGGCCCACCGCGTTGATGGTCGCCGCCTTGCTACTTACCACCGCCTGCTCGCCGATTGTGGAGCAACGCGGGCATATGCGCATCGCCGAAAGCATGCCAAAGATCCAGAAAGGCAGCTCGCGCGATGACGTGCTCGCCCTGCTCGGCACGCCGTCCAGCCATTCCACCTTCGGGCCGGAAACCTGGTACTACGTTTCACAGCGCAAGGAAACCATGGCCTTCCTGAAGCCCAAAACCGTGGAGCAGGAAGTGCTTGCCCTGTATTTCGATGAGGCCGGGCAAGTGCAGGAAATAGATCACTACGGGCTTCAGGACGGCGTGAAAGTCGCCATCGCCAAGGACATCACCCCCACCGAGGGGCACAGCATGGGCGTGATGGAGCAGTTGCTCGGCAATTTCGGCAAGTTCAACCGCAATTCAGGCGCACCGAAAGACTAATCTTATTTCGGCTCGGAGACATGCAGCACGTCATAGTGCTGAATGATGTCAGCGTCGAGCTTCGCGGCGCTTTTGCGATCGCGCCACAAGCTGTAGCGGATGATTTCCCAGCGATCGGCATCGAGCGCAATGGCATGGAAATACAAACCGTCATGCTTCTCTTTCAGCTTCTCCTGGTTTTTACGCTCACGCTCGAGCAGCGCTGGAAGCTTTTCATCGGGGGCGATCAGATCGCCTTCCATCACGCAGAATGTCGGCTGATGGGCGCGGTTGCCGTAAAGCGAGGCCAGCACGCTCCAGGTGCGCACGCGCGGGCGGCTGAAGGTTTCGATCACGCCCTTGAACAGATCATCCATCAGGAATTTCTGCGCGGCGTTGTAATCCTTCCAGATATAGAACGGGGCATAAATGTTATCCTGCTCGCTGAACAGGAAGGTTTTATGGGCAAGCCCCGGCAGATTGTCGAACAGCTTGCTCCGTTGTTCCACCCGCGCGCGGATCAGCGCGGAATCGTAATCCCGCGGCAAGTGGATAGTGTATTGCATGGCGACCATAGAGGGGGAGAGCTATCGCTGAAGATGAACGGATATGGATTACAATTTATGCCATCGAAACATGAAGCTTTTGTGACTTAAGCATAGCCGCCTGTAAACGCAAGCAAAGAAACACTAGGAAAGACTGTGAAAATGGCGAAAGCCTTTTTCCGAAATCAGCAGAGGCATGCCATGGCTGTCCGTCAGCACCATCCCCCGCGATTTTTGCATGGAGCCTATCCGCTTGACGCGCAGGTTCATTTCCTTGGCCAAAGTGAAGATCTTATCGGCATCTTCAGCAGCAGCGGAAAATAGGATTTCATAGTCATCGCCGCCAGCATAGATGGCGGAGGTTAAATTCACATGCGTCGTTAAAATTTCCTGAGCCGCGGCGGAGCGCGGAAGATCATCAAAAGCGATTTCCGCACCCAGTCCCGATGCCTCGCACAGATGCTCGAGGTCGGCAACAAGACCGTCTGAGATATCGATAGCCGCATGCACGAAATCGCCAAGAACGCGCAACCCCAGCCTTGGCTCCGGAAGGAGATAGCGTCGCTTCAGGAAAGCTTCCGCCTCCATGGAAACACCCCTTATTTCCCCACGCCGTAACTTAAGCCCGAGCGCCGCATCTCCAAGCGTGCCAGTGACGAACAGGGCGTCGCCCTCTTTTGCCATGCTCCTGAGCCAGGGTTTCGCCGTCCTGCCCAGTGCCGTAATACCAATCGTCAGTGCGCCGGGTGTGGAAGTGGTATCGCCGCCCGCCAGCGCGATGCCATACAAGGACTGATCCTCTGCAAGCCCTCGGGCAAATGCTTCCCACCAGGATTCCCCAACCGCATTCGGCACGGAAAGGTTCAGGAAATACACATAAGGCTCCGCTCCCTTCGCCGCGAGATCGGAGAGATTGACGCGCAGCGCCTTCCGGGCCACGGCTTCCGGCGGGTCATCGGGAAAGAAATGCACGCCCGCCACCAGCGTATCGGTGGTAACCACCAGCGGCGCGCCGGG
>JAFLCR010000152.1 GCA_017302755.1 Alphaproteobacteria bacterium | reverse complement strand
CACCGGCACGAATTCCCGCTGCCCGCCACTGGCCCCGCCAAGCCCGCCCGGCTGCTGCACGGCGTGCGTGGCGTCGAAAATCACCGGATAACCCGTAGCCGCCATGATGGCGAGCGACCGCATATCCACCACCAGCGTATTATAGCCGAAGCTCGCCCCGCGCTCGGTGAGCAGAATCCTGTCATTGCCCGAATCCGCCACCTTGGCGGCGACGTTTTCCATATCCCAAGGCGCCAGGAACTGGCCCTTCTTGACGTTCACCACCCTGCCCGTCTTCGCCGCCGCTACCAGCAGGTCGGTCTGGCGGCAGAGGAAGGCGGGAATCTGGAGCACATCGACCACGCTGGCCACCTCGGTGCACTGTTCCGGCGAATGCACGTCGGTGAGCACGGGGCAGCCATAGGCTTTCTTGATCTCCTCGAACACCGGCAGCGCCTTTTCCAGCCCGATGCCCCGCTTGCCCTTGAGGCTGGTGCGGTTCGCCTTGTCATAAGAGGTTTTATAAATAAAAGGGATGCCGAGTTTCTTCGTCATTTCCGCCAGCCTGCCCGCCATCATCATGGCATGGTCGCGCGATTCCATCTGGCACGGGCCCGCGATAAGCGCGAAAGGCAGGGAATTCGATAAAACCAGTTCATTTATATGTATTTTCTTCATATCCTAAAGGTTCATATTTCTGACAACTAACGGATATATAGTTTTTTCACGCTCCACGCACACTCTAAATCAATTGATGCCCTCCGCCCCTCCTTCACAGCCTGAACTATGCGCCGCAGTCTTTGCATCCCCCACCTATGCACGCATCCAGATCGCGCCTGGTAATTTTTACGGACACTGCGAAGGCGCCATGAAATCCCTGCTGCAGGATCTGGCGGCGCACGGCATCACGCTACCCATTGCCGGTTCCAGCTTCCGCAGGCATGGCGCATTTGAACACGTCTACGGCACCCCTGATCTCCGCGAAGGAGGAGACGTCATCGTGGACATGACCGGCTTTCAGTATTTCAAATGGTTCAATGTCCTGAACGCGAGCATTACGGGACGGGACGACATCGTTTTTATCGGCACCCGCGCCGAGTTGCGCGCAATTTACGATCTTGGTTTAGCGAACCTGCAAGACTGCGTGGGCCGGATGGGCTTAAGCCTGGAAGCGGTAAGCCAAATCTATGCGGACGACGTCAACCTGTTCAATTTCAGAAGAGAGTTGCTGCCGGCGCTATACGCGAACCAGGAGCCAATGATCATCACCCCCTTCGCGCCAGAAAAGCTTTTTCAGCGCGCCATCGGCAACGCCTCCGTGCCGGTCGTTACCGCCAGCAATATTACCATTACTCTCTAAAACGCGTGCTCGAAAGCCTCGGGTCGAACATCGACACGCCGGGCTGCGTGGCCAGGCCTACTTTTGGAAAAATCGGCCGATACCCGGTGATATCCCCAAAGGCCCTCGTCACTGCGCCAATTACCTGCCCAAGCTTGGAATGGGCATCGTTTACATGAACGTCGAGTTCCGCGGCATACGCTTTTTTCTGAGCCTCGAACGCCGAGTTCAGGCGCTGGCCGATATTGAACAGATCCGCCTCAAGACTGCCATACCGGAATGCGGCTCCTTCCTGGTGAATCTGCCAGGATTCGGGATATTCCCGGCGCATGGCCTGATACAGTCTGTCCAGCGCCGCCGCCGCGCCTTCATGCTCCTCGATCCCGAAACGGTGCAGCAGCGTCGGGCGCAGCTCCTGCTGCCAACGCGCATCGAGCTGCTCGAGCCATTCGGCCGGAAACTCCGCCTGCGTCACGCCTTTTCTTTCTTTCTGGCCGAAGTCTTTTCCGCCTGCTTCACCGCCGCCTCGATGAACGACGCAAACAGCGGATGCGGCGCGAACGGGCGGGATTTCAATTCCGGATGGAACTGCACGCCCACGAACCACGGATGAGAGGGAATCTCCACCACTTCCGGCAACTGCCCGTTCGGCGACATGCCGGAGAACACGAGGCCCGCTTTTTCCAGCGGCTCGCGGTAATTCAGGTTCACTTCATAGCGGTGGCGGTGGCGCTCGGAAATGCGCGTCTTGCCGTAAATCTGCGCCGCGCGGCTGCCCTCTTTCAAATCGCATTCATAAGCGCCAAGCCGCATCGTGCCGCCGAGATCGCCGTCGGATTTGCGCGTTTCCAACGTATTCCCACGAGTCCACTCAGTCATGAGGCCGACCACATTGTGCTCGCACTCCCCGAATTCGCTGGAGGAAGCATCCGTCACGCCGAGCAGGCTGCGCGTCGCCTCAATCACCGCCATCTGCATGCCGAAGCAGATGCCGAGATACGGCACCCCGCGCTCTCGGGCATAGGTCACCGCCGCGATCTTGCCGCGCACGCCGTGCAACCCGAAGCCGCCGGGAACTAGAATTGCATTCACACGCCCCAGATCGGGCGCGGATTCCTCGAACTCGCGGGCGTTCACCCATTCCACATTCACGCGCACATGATTGTCGATGCCCGCATGGTCGAGCGCCTCGGTAAGCGACTTATACGCATCCTTCACGCCGGTATACTTGCCGACGATGGCGACCGTCACCTCCCCTTCGGGATTCATCTGCCGCTCGACGATCTCCTTCCACCGCCCCAACTCCGGCTTCGCCTTCGATTCCAGGCCGAAATGGCTGAGCACCTGCTTGTCCAACCCCTCGGCGTGCAGCGTCATCGGCACCTGATAGATCGTCGGCACGTCGAGCGCCTGGATCACGTTCTCCTCGCGGACATTGCAGAAAAGGCCCATCTTGCGCCGGTCGGACGTGGGAATCTCCCTCTCTGCGCGGCAAAGCAGGATATCGGGCTGAATGCCGATGGAGCGCAACTCCTTCACCGAATGCTGCGTGGGTTTCGTCTTCAGCTCCTTGGCCGCCGCGATATAGGGCACCAACGTCAGATGCATGAACATGGAGCGCTCGCGCCCAAGCTGGTACGCCACCTGGCGAATCGCCTCCAGGAACGGCTGGCCTTCGATGTCGCCCACCGTGCCGCCGATTTCGCAGAGCACGAAATCCTCGTTCTCGGTGTCGTTGAGAATGAACTCCTTGATCAGGTCGGTGACGTGTGGAATCACCTGCACCGTTCCACCAAGATAATCGCCGCGCCGTTCCTTGGCGAGCAACGTGGAATAGATCTGGCCGGTAGTGACGTTATCGCTCTTCTTGGCGTCCACGCCGGTAAAGCGCTCGTAATGGCCGAGGTCGAGATCGGTTTCAGCGCCGTCTTCGGTCACGAATACTTCGCCGTGCTGAAGCGGGCTCATCGTGCCGGGATCGACGTTGAGATACGGATCGAGCTTGCGCAGGCGCACGCGGTAACCGCGCGCCTGAAGAAGCGCTCCTAAAGATGCGGAGGCGATGCCTTTCCCAAGGGAGGAGACCACGCCGCCGGTAATAAAAATAAATCGTGCGGGCATGGGAGGGTAATGTGAATTAATTTTAAGGCGAGGGCAAGGAAAAAGGCGGCTTGCGCCGCCTTTCCATGCCTCGGCAAAACACCCGGGCGGATCCTTCCGCCCGGGCGCCTTGATATTAATCGACTTTCCAGCCCGCCTTCTTGGTGCAGACCTTTTCTTCATCGGGATGAGACTTGGCCCACTGGCCGACCGTCCTGGTTTCGCCGTCGGGAATCAGCCCGTCCATGCACACGCAGTACTCGATGGTCATCTTGCGGTCATAACCTTCAGCCACGTACTGGCCGATGCACTGTTCGACATATTCCGTGTATTCGCCCGCATTCGCGTGGCCGGCACACAACGCAACGCCTGCCACGAGGGCAGCCATAAGCTTTTTCATGAAGTTCTCCAGAGATGTGGTGGTTAAAAGCACTTCATAACACCAGGATGGCGTTACTCTCCCGTAGGCACGGCGGGCGTCGTGGGGGCGGCGGGGGTGGTGGTTGCCGGCACCGCGGGCTTCGCCGCTTCGGGAGAGGGAGCTGCAGCGGGCGCGCCCTGCTGCGGGGCGGGTGCCTCCGCCGGAGCCACGATTGCAGCCGGAATCTTATCGGCAATGGACGCGGTGCCCGCACCGCCGCGCGAAGCGAGATATGCCAACCCCAGGCTGGTAAGCATGAAAATCGTGGCCAGGATGGCCGTGGTGCGCGTCAGCAGATTGGCCTTGCCGCGCGTGGTGAACATGGCATTGGCGCTGCCGCCGCCGAGGCCTCCGACGCCGTCTCCGTCACTGCGTTGCATGAGGATCACCACCACCAGCGAAAGGGTGACAAGAATATGGATGGTCAGAAGCACGTTATGCATGGGCAACTTTCACAGACGAAACAATCCCGGCGAATTCGCCGGCGTCAAGCGACGCGCCTCCGACCAGCGCTCCGCCAACTCCCGGAACAGCCAGGATTTCTCCGGCGTTCGCAGCCTTGACCGAGCCGCCGTAAAGCACGCGGCAATGGGCGGGAGAGCAATGCCATATCCCCACCAGAATGTCCAGAATATGCTGATGCACGGTCTTTATATCCTCCAGCGTGGGCGTCCTCCCCGTGCCGATGGCCCAGACCGGCTCATAGGCGATCACCGTATTTTCGGCCATCGCCGCCGCCGGAAGCGATTGGCGAAGCTGGCTTTCCACGCGGGCGAGTGTCTTGCCCGCATCCTTTTCTTCAAGCGTCTCGCCGATGCAGATGACGGGGATAAGCCCCGCCTCGATCGCCGCCGTGGCCTTCATGCCGACCATAGCGTCAGTTTCGCCCCACCCGCCCCGTCGCTCCGAATGGCCGAGGATCACATAGGCGCAACCAGCGTCCTTCAGCATCTCGGCGCTGATATCCCCGGTAAACGCCCCCTGGGCGGCGAAATGGCAGTCCTGCGCCCCGAGCGCGACGGACGAGCTTTTAAGCGCCTGCGCCACCACGTCCAGCAGGGTGAAAGGCGGGCAAAGCACCACATGGCCCAGCAACCCGGCACAAGCCTCCGCCAGCGCGCCCGCCGAGGCGCGGCTGCCGTGCATTTTCCAGTTGCCGATGATGAGCGTTCGCATGGAGGCGTGGTTTAGCCTATCCATTCCACAAGGGCAACAAAAACGGGCAAGCGACAGAAAGCCCCAAAACATGCTTGCGGCCCATGGCACAATGCGTAAGATTCGGCTTTACCTAAATTACCGGTCATCATGTTCCAATCCGTCCGCAAGCGAGCCCTGGGGCTCGTCACCAAAGCCTTCCTTTTCCTCATCGTGCTGAGCTTCGCCCTCTGGGGCGTGGGGGACGTGGTGCGCGGCTCCAAGCGCACCGATGTCGCAACGGTCGGCAAGCAGCGCATCAGCCTGCTGGAATACGATCAGGAATACCGCGTCGCCACCGCCCGCTACCGCGAGATGCTGGGCAAGGACGCTTCGCCCGAAATGCTGGAAAAGCTCGGCGTGAAGAAGTTGGTGATCGATAACCTCGTCACCCGCGCGCTGATCACGCAGGAGATCGAATCCCTCGGCCTGCGCGTGCCCGACGAGGCCGTCGCCGCGCAGATCGCGAAAGAACCCGCCTTCCAGGGCGAAGACGGCACATTCTCCAAAACC
>JAFLCR010000151.1 GCA_017302755.1 Alphaproteobacteria bacterium | reverse complement strand
CGGATAGCGAACGCCGGGTGATCGGCTTCGGCAATCAGCAGCGTCAGGACGAGGATAAGGAAGCGCTCAAGCGCATCTTCACCCCCGAATTCCGCAACCGTTTGGATGCGACCGTGCCCTTCGGCCATCTCGACCAGGAAGTGGTGGAAGACGTGGTCAACAAGTTTGTCTTCAAGCTGGAAACCCAGCTCGCCGACCGCCATGTGACGATTGAGCTCAACGAGGCAGCCCGCAAGTGGCTGGCCACGAAAGGCTACGACCGCCGCAACGGCGCCCGTCCGCTGGAACGCCTTATCCAGGACAAGGTCAAGGCTCCGCTGGCCGACGAAGTGCTCTTCGGCAAGCTCTCCAAAGGCGGCGTGGTTCGCGTCTCCGTGGAGAAGGACGAGCTGGTCTTCAAGTTCAGCCAGGACCCCGAACGCCGCGCCGCGAGCGCCCGCAAGCGCCGTCAGGCCGAGGACGACGGGGAATTGGTTGGGTAAGTCTACCCTTTCTCATTCACGAAAAAAGCGGGCTTTGTGCCCGCTTTTTTCATGCCGATCGTCAAAACGACATATTTTCATGCCATAGTCTTGTAACCTGATGATAAGGCTAATAAATGAGTTCTGGCTATAAAGAGACGATTTTTCTCGGAAATTCCGCGACCGGCCCCAACCCTGCCACGAGCGTCATGCCGCTCACGGTCGAGGCGTGTCTTGAGGAAATGGCCGTCCTCTACGCGCTGGGGGTGCGTTATGCGCATTATCATGCCCGCAACCCTGCCACCTCCGAACAATCGGAAAATCTCATTTGGTATAACGACCTCGCCCTGGCGTTGGCGGAGCGCTATCCGGAAGTCGTCACCAGTTTCGGTTCCAGCCGCCAGGGGCCGGAACTCAGGGCCGCCATGCAGTATACGGAAGTTCTGGTGGAGGCAGTCCGGCTGCTTTCCGGGAAACATGAGATGGTCTTTTGGAATGCAATGATTGCAGGGTTCGCCCTTGCGTCGGAGGGAAAGTTTCAGGAATTTTTCCCGAGGCTGGAAATCAGCCACCCTGAAGTGATCGAGGCGCTTCGCGCTTTACCGGTGACCCATATCTCTGCGTCGCTCAACGTTTTGCTGGGACGCGAAGAAACTCCAGCGCCGCCGCCATGGGAGAGCCTGGGGCTTATGATGCAGATACTGAATCGCGCGGCAACGAAGCCGGACATTTTCGAGCGTTACCTTGAAACGCGCGGCGAGCTGGCACGGGCGGGGCAGTTTATGCTGGCCATGAAACGCTGTGGCGCGCCGGATTACGGCACCTGGGTGGCCGCACCGGACATCATCCTGACCGGCGATGCGTTGGAGGTGGATGAGAATAAGCGCCGTCGCGACGGCGTGCTCGACCCGCATGCTCTGGCGGCGCATGTGGAAGTCGTTGCCGAGGTGATGGCGCATCTGCATATCGGCCACGAGATCGAGGTGACGACATTTCCGGGCGGACTGAATGTGCTGAAATACCTTGGCGACAGCAGACGCAGCGGTGTTCGCTTGCAGGAGCCGGTGAATGTGGTGGTGCTGTTTGGCTTTTCCGACGAGCTGCGCATTCCTGAATCCTATGAGGATTTTCAGGCGGCCATTCTAAGGGTGCGCGAAGCGATGCCGGAAGGAATGGATTTCCGCATCACCGTGGGTGCGGTGGTTCGCAAGCATGAGGCGCACCGCCAGCGTCCGTTGGATCCGGAAGTGTCAGGAAGCCCAGTGCTCGATGATGTGCAGCGTGTCTGCGATTATTGCCTGCGCGAGGATAGCGGTGTGGATATGTTCCGTACGGGCGTGGAAGACAGCCCTTATCGCTTGATCGCTGGCGTGGTTCGGGAAGTGAGCAACGAGGAAAATGTCCGCATGGCATTGGAAATCATGAGCCGGCGTGGAGTGGCTCCGGAGACGGATCACGAGAAAATTGCCTCGGCCTTTGAGAAGCCCGTGCCGTCACCTTGGCAGGATATGATAAGCGAGATAGGAGCCTTGGGGCCTGATATCAGGCAGTGATGTCCGGATAGACGTACTCTTCCAGACGGCTGATCTGGTCCTTGATCGCCAGTTTCTGGCGTTTGAGGCGCATCAATTCCAGGTCATTGCGGTTCTTGGAGCCGGAAACCACGGCGATTTTCTGATCCAGCTCCCGGTGCTCGCCGCGAAGGTGCATGAGCTTCGCATAAAGCTTGTTATTGTGTTCTTCAAGCATAGAAATCTTCCAAAAATCCAGATACTTAAATCCGAACGTGAACCCCAACTATAGCCCATTTTCAAGGAAATATCAACACCCCTCCTGGTGTTATTAATGACGCAAAAGAAAGGGAACCAGGCTGATCGCCCCCAGAAGCAGCAGGGCGGGGTTGATCTCACGCCAGCGCCCTTGGGCGAGCATCATCACAATCGCGGCCAGAATGCCCGCCGCAAGCCCGTAAGTTATTGAAAAAGTTAATGGCATGAGCAGCACAATCAGAAAAGCGGGCAGGGCGGCGGAGGGCGTCTCCAGATTGATATGCTTGATTTCGGAAAACATCAGCCCGCCCACGGCCACCAGCACCGGATAGATGGCGTTCGGCGGAACGGCCTGGAACACCGGCAGCAGAAACAGCGGCATCAGAAAGAGAAGCCCCGTGAACACGGCGGTGAGGCCGGTGCGGCCGCCTTCCTCCACGCCTGTGGCGCTTTCGACGAAGGCAGTGGTGGTGGACACGCCGAGCAGACTGGATCCGGCGGCGCAGACGGCGTCGGCTTCCAGGGTTTTCTTGAGCTCCTTGCTGCCTTTGCCGGTGAACATGCCCGCCCTGCTGGCGACGCCGGAAATCGTGCCCACGGCATCGAACAGGCTGGTGACGAGGAAGGTGACGATCACCGGCAGCATGACGAGCGTGCAGGCGCCGGCGAGGTCGAGCTTGAGCGCGATCGGCGCGATGGAAGCCGGCAGGGAGAAGAGATGCTCCGGCACGTTCGCAAGCCCGCACACCCAGCCAAGCAGGGCGGTCACGGTGATGGAGATCATGAACGCGCCTTTTGCGCCGCGTGCCATGAGCACGGCGGTGAGCGCGAGGCCGAACAGCCCGAGCAGCACCTGCCCGTCGCCCAGATGGCCGATGCCCACCAGCGTGGCTGGATGGGCGACGATGATGCCCATCTGTTTGAGGCCGATAAAGGCGATGAACGCGCCGATGCCCGCCGTCACCGCCTTGCGGATGTCGTCGGGGATGGAGTCCACCAGCCAGCGGCGCAGGGGGGTAAAGGAAAGCAGCATGAACAGCGCGCCGGAGAGGAATACCACGCCCAGCGCGGTTTCCCACGGGATGCCCAGGCCTTTCACCAGCCCGAAGGTGAAATAGGCGTTCAGCCCCATGCCGACGCTCATGGCGATGGGGGTGTTCGACCAAAGCCCGTTCAGCACGCTGGCGAACACGGTGACCAGCGCCGTGGCGGTGACGAGTGCCTCAAAGGGCATGCCCGCCTGTGTCATGATGGCGGCGTTCACCGGCACGATGTAGAGCATCGTCACGAAGGTGGTGAGGCCCGCCATGAACTCGCGCTCCACGGTGGTGCCGCGCCGCTTCAGGTGGAAATGATGCTCAAGCCATGCCTTCATGGGGTTTTCCTTTATCTTGCCGCCGGGCGGCCCCATACTGCGGCAAGCAGAATCATCCGGTCAAGGCATGACGACACCTCCCGATCACGAAGCCGTAATGGCCGCGCTCGCCGCAAGCCCCGACCGTGCAGTGCGCGTCGGCGGTTATTGGGCCAAGCGCGCGGCGCGTGCGCAGACGAACGCCTGGCACAGGCTGCAGAAATGCGCCTTTGAAACGCTGCGCATCAAACTTTTTGCCCCGACCTGGGCGGAAGACCCCTCCGCCGCGCTGGCGGGCGAGGCGGCGCGGCTGGAGCGCCTGGGGCGCGGCGGCTTTCACGTGCCTGACGTGGCGCGCGTGACGCCCGAATCCCTGCTGCTTGCCGACGCCGGGCGTGAAGTGCACGAAACCATGCGCCACGCCGATGCCGAGACGCGCCTTGCCCTGGTGCGCCGCTGCGCGGGGCTGCTTGCGAAGTTGCACCGTGACGGGCTGTGGCACGGGCGGGCCTCGTTGCGCGATTTCGTGTTGCAGGGGGATACGCTGGGTTTCATCGATTGCGAGGAAGATGCTTCCCGCCTTGGCGACTGGGCGCGCCCGCGCGATTTGCTGCTCTTTCTTCAATCCATCGCCCGCTTCAGCGGGGACGGGGCGCTGGTGAAGGAAGCGCTGGCCGCTTACGGCGACTTGGCGGTGAAGGCGCAGCTGGCGAAAACGCTGCGCTGGATTTCTCCCGCCATCCGCGCCCTCAGCCCGTTCCGCCAGTCGCTGGGGCGGGATTTGAAGCAGATGCTGATCGTCTGCGAAGCGCTGGCCTAGGCCGCGTCCGCTTCCGACGCGAATTCCGCAGCAAGAACGTAGAGATTATGCTCGGTCGGGGCAGCGGAAAGCCCATGATCCCAGATGATTTCCCGCGCATTGGCGGCGGCCTTGAGATCAGCCATCACCTCTTGCAGCCAGGCCCAGGCGCCTTTCGCGGAACCGGCATCGAGCGTCACGCGGGTGAGCGGGTATTTGATCGATACGTTCTTCTCGCTCTTCAGCTTGCGGATCGCGTTCAGCACTTCCACCGCCGCGATGCCCGCCTGTTCGGCCTTGGCGTCAAGGGGATAATCCGCCGCCTTCGGCCAGGTGCCACGCGCGTGGACGGAGCCGTGCTTCTTGAAATCCTCCGCGAAGAGGTGGCTGAAGAGTTCTTCCGTCACATGCGGCACGAAAGGCGCGAAAAGGCGAAGAAGCGCATGCAGGCAGTGATGCAGCGTATAGGCCGCCGAAAGCTGGCCTTCCGCGCTTGCCCCGTCCTCGCCGTAAGCGCGGGATTTCACCATTTCGAGGTAGTTGTCACAGAAATCGTTCCAGAAGAAATCCTCGATGGCGGCGCGGGCGTCGGCGTATTCGTAATCGGTGAATTCCTTCGTCGCTTTTTCCACGGCGCGCTGGAGGCGCGTGAGAATCCAGAGGTCGAGCGCTTCGGTGATGCGGCCTTTGGCGACGTCTTCGGCGGCGGTGCCGGGTTTGTCCTTGATTTTTTCCAGGTGCAGGCTGGCGAAGCTGGTGGCGTTCCAGAGTTTGGTGACGAGCTTCTTGCCGATCTTGAGCAGGTCTTCGGAAAACGCCGTATCCATGCCGAGCCGCGAGGTCGAGGCCCAGTAGCGCACCGCGTCCGCGCCCTCGTCGCGGATGAGTTCCACCGGCGTTACCACGTTGCCTTTTGATTTGGACATCTTCGTCTTATCCGCCGCCAGGCACCAGCCGGAGATCATCAGATTGTGCCAAGGTACGGAGTCCTCGTGCAGCGCGGCTTTCACGATGGTGTAGAACGCCCAGGTGCGAATGATCTCATGCGCCTGGGGCCGCACGTCGGCGGGGAAGAGCTTGGCGTGGCGTTCCGGGTCGAGCACAAAGCCCTGCCCCTTTGAGGGGGAGGGGTGGGTGGGGGTTATCGAGGAAGGAGTGCCATTGCCAGAACCCCCACCTCGATCCTCCCCC
>JAFLCR010000150.1 GCA_017302755.1 Alphaproteobacteria bacterium | reverse complement strand
ATCAATGCGGCGTGATACACCGGATAGCCGGCGAGCTGAAATTCCAACTTCATCGAATCAGGGATTCAGCCACGCCGTTACCGCAGGCTTGGGCGTGTGCAGCGAGGCAGCCACCTGCTTGGAAAGATTTATTACCGGCGTGGGGTAGAAGCAGAATGCCAGCACGGCGGCCACGGCCACGAACACGGTGGCGCGAGCGGCGAACGGAACCTCCTCGGCAATGGCTGCGGGGTAGGCTTCGAAGGGGTCGAAATACATCACTTTCACGATCTTCAGGTAATAATAGGCCGCCACCACGCTGGCCAGAGCGCCAATGATTGCAAGCATGATCAACCCGCTTTCAATCGCCGCGAGAAACACGGCCATCTTGGCGAAGAAACCGGCCAGCGGCGGAATGCCCGCCATCGAGAACATCAGCGCCGCCAAGGCGAACGCAATGCGCGGGTGGTTGCGTGAAAGCCCGGCAAAATCAGCGATCTTTTCCACTGGGTGCCCGGCGCGGGCAAGCAGCATGATGCAGCCGAACACGCCGACGCTCATGACCATGTAAATGACGAGATACAGCACAATGGCGCTGGCGGCGGTCGGCGTTCCGGCGGCCATGGCCATCAGCACAAAGCCGACATGGCCGATGGAGCTGTAGGCCAGCAGGCGCTTGATGTTATCCTGCCTGAGGCCCGCGAACCCGCCGAGCAGCATGGAGAGCGCCGCGATCAGGATCACGATCGGCTGCCACTGCGGCAGCAGCCCCGCGAACGGCCCGGCCAGGACGCGGGCGAACAGCGCCAGGGCGGCGATCTTAGGGCAGATGGCGAAGAAGGCCGTCACCGGTGTCGGCGCACCCTGGTAGACATCCGGCGTCCACATGTGGAACGGTACGGCGGAAACCTTGAAACACAGCCCCACCAGCACCAGCACCATGCCGATCAGCGCCCCGCGCGACGGACCTTCCTGCGCGGTGAGCATGGAGGCGATACCCTCAAACGAAGTCTGGCCGGAGAAGCCGTAAAGCAGCGAGATGCCGAACAGCATCATGCCAGAGGCCAGCGCGCCGAGAACAAAGTATTTCAGCCCCGCTTCCGTGGAGCGGGCATCATCCCGCTGGAAAGCGGCGAGCACGTAGAGACTCAGGGATTGCAGTTCCAGCCCCATATAGAGCGAAAGCATATCGCCCGCCGAGATCATCCCGCACATGCCGAGCACAGCGAAAATCACCACCAACGCATATTCAAATCGCTGATCCAGTACCTTGGAGAGCGGCTGAAGGGAGATCAAGAGCACCAGCGTCGCCCCAGCAATGACCAGCGTTTTCATGCCTTGGGTAAAGCTGTCGGCGATGAACATGCCGTTGAAAGCACGCTCAACTCCTGAAATATCGGCCATCAGCAGCCCGGCGACGGCAAGCCCCAGAATCGCCACCCAATGGACGGCAACCAGGGAGCGCTCCTTGCGGTAGAGCCCGAACAACAGCAGGGAGATCGCCAGCAGTGAGAGGTAGATTTCGGGAAAAAGAGCCTGGGGCATGTTACATCATCCTCTCACTTTGCCGTCACAACCTGGGTCTGCTGAAGCAGCTTTTCGACCGAGGCGTGCATGGCGTTCAGGAAAGGCTGGGGATAAATGCCCATCCACAGCACCAGCAATACGAGCGGGGCAAATAACAGCTTTTCGCGCAGGGAAAGATCCACCATCTGCTTCAGATCAGACTTGGTAAGCGCGCCGAACACCACCCGGCGGTAGAGCCAGAGCGCGTAAGCCGCACCGAGGATCAGGCCTGTGGACATGCCGAACGCCACCCAGGTGTTTGCCTTGAACGCACCGACGATGCTCAGGAATTCGCCTACGAAGCCGCTGGTTCCCGGCAGGCCCACGCTGGCCATGGTGAAGAACATGAAGACGAAGGCATAAGCCGGCATCCGTTCCGCCAGGCCTCCGTAGCGGGCGATCTCACGGGTGTGCAGCCGGTCATAGACCACGCCGACGCACAGGAAGAGCGCGCCGGAAACCAGGCCGTGGCTGAGCATTTGAATAATGCTGCCCTCCACGCCCTGGGAATTGAAAGTAAAGGCGCCGATTGTCACGAAACCCATATGCGCGACCGAGGAATAAGCGATCAGCTTCTTCATATCCTCCTGCGCCAGCGCCACCAGTGAGGTGTAGACCACCGCGATCACAGACAGGCCGAATACGAATGGTGCAAAGAAATGCGACGCCTCCGGGAAGAACGGCAGTGAAAGCCGCAGGAAGCCATAGCCGCCGAGCTTCAGCAGGATACCCGCCAGAATCACCGAGCCCGCCGTCGGCGCCTGCACGTGGGCATCGGGCAGCCAGGTATGCACCGGCCACATCGGCACTTTCACCGCAAAAGAAGCGAACAAAGCAAGCCACAGCCATTGCTGGATGGTGAGGCCCAGCTGCGGGGCTTTGGTCATCAGGTCGGGGATGTCCGTCGTGCCGAACTGGAAGTAGAGGTAGAGCACCGCCACCAGAAAAAGCAGCGAGCCGAGCAGCGTGTAGAGGAAGAACTTGAATGCCGCATACACCCTGCGATCTCCACCCCAGATGCCGATGATGAGGAACATCGGGATCAGCATGCCCTCGAAGAGCACATAGAAGAGCATCAGATCGAGCGCGCAGAACACGCCGATCACGCAGGTTTCCAGGACCAGGAAGGCGACCATGTATTCGCGCACCCGCTCGGTGATGGCTTCCCAGCTCGCCAGCACGCAGATAGGCAGCAGCAGAGTGGTGAGCAGTACGAAGAAGAGGGAAATGCCGTCAATGCCCAGATGGTAAGAAATGCCAAGCCCTTCAAACCATTGCCGTTGCTCCACGAACTGGAAGGCGGAGCTGGCAGCATCAAAATGTTTCCACAACATCAGTGAGAGGCCGAAAGTGATCAGCGTCGTCCATAGCGCTATCAGCCGCGCCGCGCGGTTGCCCTCGCCGTCCTTATGTGAGGAAAGCAGGATCAGCGCCGCGCCGACGAGCGGCAGCACGATCAGCGTCGAGAGAATGGGCCATCCAAGGATGTTGGCGCTCATGGCTGTCTCAATCATTTATTTATCCCCAGCGCGAACCAACTGACCAGCGCCACGATGCCAAGCAGCATCGCCAGCGCGTAGTGGTAGAGATAGCCGCTTTGCACCTTGGAAAGGCCGCGGCCAGTGAACTGCGACGCCCAGGCGATGCCGTTCGGGCCGAAACCGTCGATTACCACCGCATCCCACAGCTTCCATAAGTGGCGGCCGAAGCGCTGCGCGGGGCGCACGAAGAGGAAATCGTACAGCTCGTCGAAATACCACTTATTCAGCAGGAAGCTGTAGACGGGCTTGAGGCTCACAGCCAACTTACCCGGAATCTCTGGTTTCGCGCTGTAAAGCAGCCAGGCCAGGAAGATGCCCGCCGCGCCCAGGATCATGGGCAAGAACTTGATAATCGCGGGCACATGATGCGCGTGCTCCAGCGCGTCATGGCCCTCGGCCACCGAAATCGTGCCGCGCCAGAATGCCAGATCGGCCGAGCCCATATGAAGCAGCGAGGATCCGATATAGCCGGAGAAGATCGCGCCCAGCATCAAGAGCGCCATCGGCACGATCATGCTGGAGGGGGATTCGTGGACATGGTGCATCACGTCATGCGAAGCACGCGGCTTGCCGTGGAACACCAAGATGGTGAGGCGCGTGGAATAGAACGCCGTGCAGAACGCCGCCACAAAGCCGAGGAATGCCGCGAACTGGCCGGTGGCCGAGCCGGAGGCGTAGGCCGCTTCCAGAATCAGGTCTTTGGAGTAGTAGCCCGCGAACGGGAACACGCCCATCAGCGCCAGGGAGCCTATCCACATATAAGCATAAGTCACCGGAATCTTCTTCCAGATACCGCCCATCTTGCGGATGTCCTGCTCATCGGACATGGCATGGATCACGCAGCCCGCGCCAAGGAACAGCAACGCCTTGAAGAAGGCGTGAGTCATAAGGTGAAAAATGCCTGCCGAATAGGCCGAGACGCCACAGGCGAAGAACATGTAACCAAGCTGCGAGCAGGTGGAATACGCGATGATGCGCTTGATGTCGTTCTGCACCAGCGCCACCGTGGCCGCGAAGACGCAGGTCACCCCGCCCACCACTGTCACCAGGTTCAGGGCAAAGGGCGATAGCTCGAACAGCGGCGAACAGCGCGCCACAAGGAACACGCCGGCAGTCACCATCGTCGCGGCGTGGATGAGGGCGGAAACGGGGGTCGGGCCTTCCATCGCGTCCGGCAGCCAGGTGTGCAGGCCGAGCTGGGCGGATTTACCCATTGCGCCGATGAAGAGCAATACGCAGATGAGCGTCAGGGCGTGGAATTCCTGACCAAGGAAGGTGTACGTCACATCGTTCTTCGAGGCAGCGGCGGTGAAGACGCTGTTGAAATCGATAGTGCCAAATACCGCGAACACGGCGCAGATGCCCAGCGCAAAGCCGAAATCGCCGACGCGGTTCACCAGGAAGGCCTTGATCGCGGCCGCGTTGGCGCTCTCTTTCTTGAACCAGAAACCGATGAGCAAATAGGAGCTTAACCCCACCCCTTCCCAGCCGAAGAAGAGCTGCAGGAAGTTATCCGCCGTCACCAGCATCAGCATGCAGAAAGTGAAGAGCGAGAGATACGCCATGAAGCGCTGCTGATGGTCATCGTGGCTCATATAGCCGGTGGAATAGAGATGGACCACGGCAGATACCCACGTCACCACCACCAGCATGACGGCGGTGAGCACGTCCACGCGCAGGCTCCAGGAAGCGCCGAAATCGCCGGAAGTTACCCAGTCCATCAGCGGCACGGTATAGGCGTCGCCCATGACGGCGACGTTGTAGAACTCAAAGCCCGACAGCGCGGCGGAGGTCACCATCGCGCCGCAGGTGAGAATCTGCACGGCGATGACCGGCAGGCGGCGCACCAGCAGGCCGGAAATCACGGCGACCAGAAGCGGCAGGAAGACGATCAGTATCGCGTTCATGGAATCAGCCCTTCATCATCGTGATGTCGTCCACCGAGATGGTCTGGCGGTTACGGAAATAGACGACGAGGATCGCCAGCCCGATCGCGGCTTCGGCCGCGGCGACGGTGAGGACGAACAGGGTAAAAATCTGCCCCTTCAGGTCGTTCATGAAGATGGAGAAGGCCACGAAGTTGATGTTCACGGAAAGGAGCATCAGCTCCACGGACATCAGAATCGTGATGATATTCTTGCGGTTCAACACAATGCCGCAGATGCCGATGGTGAACAGCAGTGCCGCCAGGGTCAGGTAATGCTCAAGGCCGATGGGGTTAGACATGGCTCACCCCGCTGCCGGTAGGCACTTTGACCACTTCCACCGCGTCTTCGCGACGGCGGGCGACCTGCCTGCCGATGTTCTGGCGGCGCACCGCCTCACCTTTGTCGCGCAGCGTCAGCACGATCGCGCCGACCATCGCCACTAGGAGGATCAAGCCGGCCAGCTGGAAAACATAAACGTAATCCGTATAGAGCACATTGCCGATAGCCTGAATGTTACTAACCTGCGGTGCAGCAGGCACGGCGGCTTGCGCCAGCGCTGGGTCTACGGCGATCGGTTCCACCGCCGCCTGTTTCCATTTGGAGGCGCG
>JAFLCR010000015.1 GCA_017302755.1 Alphaproteobacteria bacterium | reverse complement strand
CGCAATACGGGCATTTCGATTTGCAGAAAGGCCAGTGGATATAGAGCGCAACCGAACCGGTCATGCGGCTAGGCGGCTCAAAAAGGTAAGAAGCTTCCCGGTGGCGCGGGCGCGATGGCTGATGGTGTGTTTCTCCTCCGCTGTCATTTCGCCAAAACTTCGCTGCGCATTGGTTGGCACGAATATCGGATCATAGCCGAATCCCTGATCGCCTCGGGGTGGCCAGGTAAGCGTTCCTTCGACTTCTCCTGAAAATACCTGTTCATCGCCATTCGGCAAAATCAGCGCCAGAACGCAGACAAAACGCGCAAAGCGCTTTTCAGTGGGAATATGTTTTTCTTCCAATTCATCCCATACACGCTTCATGGCCTGATGAAAGTCTTTCTGCGGTCCGGCCCAGCGTGCGGAGTAGATGCCGGGCGCACCGCTCAAAGCAGGGACTTCCAGGCCTGAGTCGTCTGCTAATGCAGGAAAGCCGCCTGCGCTTGCCGCATGGCGGGCTTTGAGGAGGGCATTTTCTTCGAAGGTTTGGCCGGTTTCCTCCGGTTCTGGCAGGCCAAGTTCGGACGCGCTTTTCAGTACATAACCCAAAGGGGAAAGCAGCGACGAGAATTCCCGAAGTTTGCCTTGATTATGCGTGGCCAGAATAAGGGGCTGCGGCATGCGGTGCTACAAGCCCAGCGTTTTACGCTGCAGGGCGATCAGTTGCGCCACGCCGGATTCCGCCAAGGCCATGAGCCCGGCAAATTGATCGCGGGAAAACGGTTCCGCCTCCGCCGTACCTTGGATTTCCACGATCCGTCCGTCGGAGGTTAGCACAAAGTTGGCATCCGCTTCCGCCGTGGAATCTTCGTCATAATCAAGGTCGAGCACTGGCATGCCTTTCCAGATGCCTGCTGAAATGGCGGCTACCGATTGCTGCACCGGCACCTTTGGAAGCTTGCCTGCACCCACCAACTTTTGCAGCGCCAGGTGAAGCGCAACGAACCCGCCGGTGATGGCCGCTGTGCGAGTGCCACCATCGGCCTGTAGCACGTCACAATCCACAATGACCTGCCGCTCGCCGAGCGCTACTAAATCGGTGACGGCGCGCAGGGATCTGCCGATCAGCCGCTGGATTTCCTGAGTGCGCCCAGTTTGTTTGCCCTTGGCCGCTTCGCGGTTGCTGCGCGTATGTGTGGAACGTGGCAGCATGCCATATTCCGCCGTCACCCATCCTTGTCCTTTGCCGCGCAGAAAAGGCGGCAGGCTTTCCTCGATGCTCGCCGTGCAGAGCACTTTGGTGCGCCCGAACGAAATGAGGCAGGAGCCCTCGGCGTGGGCGCTGACGCCGCATTCGAGGGTAATGGAGCGCAGCTCGTGAGGCATACGTCCGGAAGGGCGGGTAAATTCGGTCATGGGGGCGAAGGCAGGTGAGGACATACTAGAGCCTGATAGATAATAAACTTTCTTCGACTTACACTCTTCAAAAACCCCAGATGCAATAAAAATCGTGCATGACTCTTGAAAAACAGAGTAAATTCCGCCATATAACCCTTCCTAAACCACAGGATGCCCATGACCCAGACCTCACCCGAGCCTGTGCCGCCTCAGGAGATGGCGGAAGAAGCTGCCGAACCTACACGGGAGGCGGTTCTGGAACAGGAAGTTGCCCAGATGAAGGACCAGGTGCTTCGTGCCCTGGCCGAGGCGGAAAACGCCCGCAAGCGTGCCCAGCGCGACGTCGAAGAAACCGCGAAATACGCCAATGCCGGATTCGCCAAGGATCTGGTGAACATCGCGGAAAACCTCACACGTGCTTCGACGAGCATTACCCAGGAGATGCGGGAGGCGGATGCCCGCCTGAAAACCCTTGCCGAAGGCGTGGATAGGCCGCTGCGGGAACTGCTTTCGGTATTTGAAAGGCATGGTATCCGGCGTCTGGACCCGGCAGGGGAGAAGTTCGATCATCAGTTCCATCAGGCGGTTGCCCAGGTGGATATGCCGGACAGCCCTCCTGGCCATGTGGTGCAGGTGTATCAGGCCGGTTATGTCATTCATGACCGCCTGCTTCGTCCCGCCATGGTGACGGTATCGCGCCAGCCTGCGCAGAAAACTGCCTCTTCCGTGGATACCAGCGCGTGAGCGAAGGCCTTCGTTTTGTTGCGACGCTGGTGAGCGAACCCGCCATAATGGCGCTAACCGAAGAGCATATCGCCAAAGTGCGGGAAGCCGTCATTCATGCAGGCGGGCATGTGCAGGATCACGTGTGGTTGGAGCAGGGCGAAGCTGCAGATCTGCATATTAGCTATATTACAGAAGCATCGCTTACGAAGACTGTGCATGAGGCTCTCTTGGACCTGCCTGTAGATGCGATCTGTCAGCCGGAAGAAACGCGCCGCAAGGCGATGTTCATCAGCGATATGGATTCCACGATCATCACCATAGAATGTATTGACGAGTTGGCGGATGTCGCAGGCATCAAGCCGCAAGTGGCCGACATCACCGAGCGCGCTATGCGCGGGGAGCTGGATTTCGAAGCGGCGCTCAAGGAGCGCGTAGGGTTGCTGAAAGGATTACCGGAAGGGGCGCTGGCCGAAGTATACGAATCTCGTCTGACTTTCATGCCCGGCGCAGCGGAACTGGTAGGCACGATGCGCGCAAACGGCGCGCACTGCGTGCTGGTTTCCGGAGGCTTTGAATTTTTTACGTCGCGCGTTGCTGGAGAACTTGGCTTCCACGAGCAGCGCGGCAATCGTCTGGGGGTGCTGGACGGGCTTCTCACCGGGGAGGTGGTTCCTCCCATTCTGGATAAAAACGCCAAGCTGGAGGCGCTCATGGAAATCGCATCCTCGCGCAACCTAACCCTTGCAAACACCCTGGCTGCGGGAGATGGGGCCAATGATCTGCCGATGCTGATGGCTTCCGGCCTAGGCGTCGCCTATCACGCGAAGCCTGCCGTCAGGGCTGCGGCGAAGGCGCAAATCAATCATACGAATCTTTTTGCGCTGCTTTTTGCGCAGGGTTACCGCAGGACGGAATTCAAAAATTTCGCGTCTTAGTCTTAGTCCGCAGAAGCTTCCTTGGTGGGCACGGTGACGAAGATCGTGTCGTTCTCGCGCAGGATGCGCAAGAGCGCGGATTTTCGTCCGGCCTTGGCTGCTTCCTGAATGCGTAATTCAACCTCATCCGGCGTGGCGACTTCTTCTTCGTTGATCTGCTGAATGACGTCGCCGCGCTTCAGCCCGCGAGCGGCGGCTTCACTATTGCGGTCGATATCGGTGATAAGTACGCCCTTCGCTTCCTTTGGCAGGGGCGATTGCTCGCGCAACTCCGGCGTCAACGTTTCCAGGGTCATGCCAAGAAAGACTTTTCCAGGAAGTTTCTTGTCCGTTTTGCCAGGAGAGGGTTTCTTGCCGTCTTTGGCGGAGTCCAGGGATTCATCCAGTTCGCCCAGTGTCAGCGTCAATGTTTTTTCTCCACCCTTTCGGATGATGGAAAGCTCCACTTTCGAACCGATTTTCGTTTCCGCAACCATGCGCGGCAGCCGGCGCATCTCGTTCACGGGCTTGCCGTTAAAAGCCACGATCACATCGCCCGGCTTTATTCCTGCCTTTTCTGCAGGGCCGCCTTTTGACACCTCGGCCACCAGGGCACCCCGTGCTTCCTTGAGGCCGAGGCTTTCGGCGATCTCATCCGTCACGCTCTGGATTTTTACGCCCAGCCACCCACGCTGGATTTTCTTTCCGGACTTGAGCTGATTGATAATGGGTTCGTTGGCAGGCACGGCAAATCCGATGCCAATGCTGCCGCCCGTCGGAGAGAAAATGGCAGTGTTGATGCCGATCACTTTGCCGCCCATGTCGAAAAGCGGACCACCGGAATTGCCGCGGTTGATCGCGGCGTCCGTTTGCAGGAAGTCATCGAAGGGGCCAGCGTTGATATCCCTTGCCCTGGCGGAGATGATGCCGGAGGTGACGGTGCCCCCCAGCCCGAAGGGATTGCCGATGGCAAAGACGCTTTGCCCGACCCTGGCCTTATCGGAATTACCGAATTCCACGAATGGCAGCGCTTTATCCGAAGTTATGCGAAGGACGGCAAGGTCAGTTTTCGCGTCGCGCCCCACCACGGTGGCGGAAAGCTTTCTGCCGTCATGGAAAATTACTTTGATCTCCTCGGCTTCCGCGATTACATGGTTGTTGGTCACCACAATGCCTGAGGGGTCGATAATGAAACCCGAGCCGAGGGAAAATACTTCCCTGCTGTTCGCTCCACCCTCGCCATCCTCAGGCATGCCCTGACGGAACTGTTCGAAGAAATCGCGGAATTCTTCCAGCGGTGAGCCCGGAGGAACATCAGGGAATTGAAATTCCGGAACCAACGCGCGCCCCTGCATTTTCTGGGTGGTAGAAATATTCACCACGGCGGGAGAAAGCTTCTCCACCAGATCAGGAAGACGGTCATCCGGGAAACTTTCCGCATGGGCGGGAAGCAGCGGGACAATCGTCAGGAACAGCGCAAAAAATAAGTGTTTCATGGTCTGTACGAAAAAATGCTCCGTGCGAATTACGGCCTAGCCCCTTGCTCCAGATATCTCAGGAAGGAATTGTCAGGAGACAATATAAGCGTCGTATCCTGCTTTCCAAGGGCGGTACGGTAAGCTTTCAGAGTGCGGTAGAAGGCAAAAAACTCCTCATCCCTGCCGAAACTCTGAGCAAAGATCTTAATAGCCTCCGCATCGCCTTGCCCGCGTGTGATTTCCGCCTGTTTCTGTGCCTCCGCAATCAACACAGTACGGTCACGGTCGGCGCGGGAGCGGATGCGTTGGCTTTCCTCTTCGCCCTGGGCGCGGAACTCCTTGGCTTCGCGTTCGCGTTCCGTCTGCATGCGGCGATAGATCGCCTCGCTGTTCTCCTGAGGCAGATCCGCGCGCATGATACGCACATCGACCACTTCCACGCCGAATCCGCCGGCAGGCAGCTTGGGCGCTTGCGCCTTCTCTTCAGTTTCCGGATTCTCAGGCGCTTCTGGCATGACGCCGGAAGCTTGTTGATTCACTCGTTTTTTAATGTCTTCCATAATCTTAGCACGTTCCGCGGACAGCACCGCCGATAGCGGAACATGCCCGATGCTTTGGCGGAGCGAGGATTCCACGATTGAATTGAGCCGATCGATCATCCGGCGTTCATCCCCAACGGTCTGGTAGAATTTCAGCGGGTCGGTGATGCGGTAGCGCGCATAAGAGCTGACGATCAGGCGCTTCTGATCCGCCGCGATGACTTCCTTAGGCTCGGCGGTAAAGTCGAGCAACCTCTTGTCGAAGTAGACGACATTCTGGATAAAAGGAATTTTCATCTTCAGGCCCGGCTCGCGCACTGTTGCCACGTGTTTGCCGAACTGGAGCACCAGCGCCTGCTGCACCTGCGTGACGATGAACAGTGAATTAGCCAGCAGGAACAATACGGCTGCGCCTGAAATAAGCACCAGTGAAAGCGTAGATTGCCGCATCGTTATTCTCCCTCTTTCGTGGATTTTGGCGCAGTTTTCAGACTCTCAAGCGGCAAATAAGGCAGCACACCGCTTTTATTGGCATTAGAATCCACAATCACTTTGTTCATGCCGGAAAGAATATCCTCCATGGTTTCAAGATACATCCGCTTCTTAGTGATATCCTTGGCCACCTGATATTCTTTGTAGACGGCGCCGAAACGCGATGCTTCGCCCTCTGCCCTGGAAACGACCTGCTGCTTATAAGCCAGCGCGTCCTGGTTCATGCGTTCGGCTTCACCGCGGGCGCGGGGAATAATATCATTGCGGTAGGTTTCCGCTTCATTGCGCGCTCGCTCGCGGTCGGCGCGGGCGGTCTGCACGTCGCGGAAGGCGTCGATCACCGCTGCCGGCGGATCCACTTTCAGCATTTGCAGCCGTACGATATCGATACCGGAGTCATAGGAATCGAGCACGCTTTGCAGCAGCTCTTTGGCTGTCTGCTCAATGGTCGAACGGCCTTCGGCGAGGGCGGAGGAGATCGGGGTGCGGCCGATCACTTCGCGCATGACGCTTTCCGCCGCATTTTTTACTGCGTCTTCAGGTTGGTAGATGCTGAAAAGATAAAGTTTCGCATCCTTGATCTTCCACTGCACCTCAAAATCAATATCCACGATATTTTCGTCGCCGGTGAGCATGAGGCTTTCCTCTGGCACGGCGCGATCCGTCGCGGCGCGGCTGGTGCCGCTGACGCCGGAGCGGAAGCCGATCTCCACGCGGTTCACGCGCGTCACTTTAGGCGTCATGACGGTTTCGATGGGGGGCGGAAAGCGCAGTCTCAAGCCAGGCTCGGTGATGCGCTCAAACTTGCCGAAGCGCAGGACCACGCCGGCCTCGTCGGGTTCAACGCGGTAAAACGTATTGGAAAGAAACCATAAGCCGAAAAGGCCCGCCGCCAAAGCCAGCAGCATTTTGCCGCTGCCGAACGGGGAGCTTCCCGCTCCGCCGGAACCACCGGAGCCGCCGCCGCCAGCCCATTGCCGGAAGCGATCCTGGCCTTTTTTCAGGAAATCATCGAGATCGTTTGCGGGTTTTTCAGGTGGCGTCGGTGACCCGCTTCCCCAAGGGCCTCCGCTGTGCCAGCCGCCGTTATTTCCCCAGCCCATGCGTTTTCTCCTTTAGCATTGTTCGAAACTATCTCATTCCCTGAAAGGAAATGATGTATATGTAGGGAAATTTTCCTGGGGTGACAAGCATGGGTTGGTTTTCCGCGAAACGCGATGTGGGGTTGGAGGAGGCGCGCGCCGCCCTTGCTGCCGTGCCGGATCCGGAATCGAAGGAAGACGTTATTTCCAGCGGGCGGGTGGAAGGGCTTCAGGTTGAAAAGGGGATCGTCCGCTTCGTGCTCAATGCGCCGGGTGAACATGCGGCTATTTTGCGGCAACGCTGTGAAGCGGCGGTGCGCGCGCTGAGCGGCGTGAGTGATGTAAGAATCGTGATGACGGCCCCGAAACGAGAGGTGCCCGCTTCTCCCCGCCATGCTTCCCAATGGGACAGCGCGCCCATTCCGCACGTCGGAAAAATCATCGCCGTGGCATCCGGAAAGGGGGGGGTGGGCAAATCCACCACGGTGGTCAACCTTGCGCATGCGATGCGCCGGGCTGGTCGCCGAGCAGGCATCGTTGACGCGGATATTTACGGGCCATCCATACCCCGCATGCTCGGCGCATCCGGCACGCCGCAGATAGAAGACGGCAAGATGCTGCCTGTCCTGGCGCACGGCATCCCTTGTCTTTCAATGGGACATCTGATCGCCGAGGACGCTGCCGTGGTCTGGCGCGGCCCGATGTTGGCGAAGACGCTTCGGCAATTGCTGCGCGGCGTGATGTGGGGAACGGCGGATAACCCGCTGGATGTGCTGTTGATCGACATGCCTCCCGGCACCGGGGATATTGTACTTTCCCTTGCCCAGACCGTACCACTTTCCGGCGTCGTCATCGTTACCACGCCGCAGGACATCGCGGTGTTGGATGCGCGCAAGGCGCTGGTTGCGTTTAAGCGTCTGCAGGTGCCGGTGCTGGGGGTGGTGGAGAACATGAGCGCCTATCTCGACCCGGCGGGCCGGCGCATTCCCCTGTTTGGCGAAGGTGGGGGTAGAAAGTTGGCGGTGGAGCAGGATGTGCCTTTCCTCGGCGAAGTGCCGCTGCTGATGAACGTCCGCGAAGCGGGCGATAAAGGCGAGGAAACGGCGGACGTGCAGGCTGTGAGCGCTTATGACAGGGTGACAGCCCAGATTTTTGCATAGCTCGTCCGGTTTTATGCAATAATAACACAACTGATTTGTTGTATGCGCTTGTTTTCGGTCTTTCCGTGCAGTAGGCAGGGACGGTGGAACCAAGAATAGAGACGCATGGCCATCAAGATTTTAAAGAACCTGCACGCTACGTCCTTGCGTCATCTGCGCGAAGCAGGGGAAGGTTATGGAAAGCATTTTCTTTTTACCCTCAATATGGCGTGGGAGATTGGCATGACGGCGATTTACCTCATGCTGCACGGTCTGATTCCCGGGTGCCACACCCGTACGGCGTCGCGCCGCATCGAGGCGATTCACCGCGTGCTTCAACAGCGCGTGATTCGTTGCGTCCGCAACAACGGCGTGCATGGTTGAGGGCGGCTCCCGCAGCATTCTGGTGGCGGGAGGCGGGTTCTCCGGCCTTGCTGTAATCGCCGAACTGGTGCGCCAGGCGGAGTCAGGCGATATTTCCATTGCCTGGCTCGATGAGCGCGGCCATTTCGGCAAGGGCGTCGCGTATGGTCAGGATGATCCGCATTATCTGTTGAACGTGCGGGCGGACCGCATGGGATTGTTCGCGGAGGAACCCCAGGGCTTTTACACGTGGCTTCAGGAAGGGGAAAGCCTTGTGGCGGCGGATGCCTATGTTTCCCGGGCGCTGTACGGAAAATACCTTGTCGCTTTACGCGAAAAGATCCTTACTGATGCCAAAGAAAAAGGCATTTCCGTGGTCATGGAACAAGCCAGAATCACCGGTGCGTCGCCTGATTCGCAAGGCCTTCTGCTGACAACGGATCGCGGGGCTTACGGGGGAGGCCTCCTGGTGCTTGCCACCGGCAATGGCGATGCCAAATGTTTTCCCTGGGTTCGGCCCGAAACAAAAACCTATCTGCCGTCACTCTGGGACAAGGGGTCGTGGGATAAGCTGAGCAGCATGGCTGTATCGCATCCTGAACGGCCAGTTTTTCTTCTTGGCAGCGGCCTGACCATGGTAGACGCGACGGTGCGCTTGGCGCGTGAACTTCCGCACATCAGGGTGCTGGCGCTTTCACGGCACGGGTTGCTGCCGTGTGCGCATAGTGAGGAAACGTCCGCAAAGCAAACGGGATGGCGGAAGCCGGACATAGCCCTGTCGGCGTCGGCGTTGATGTGTTTTCTGCGCGAGGAGGCCGCGCAAGCCCAGGCACTCGGTGTTCCCTGGCAACACGTGATGGATGCAATGCGGCCGGATACGCCGGCGCTCTGGCGCGGCCTTGGCTCGGATGGGCAGCGGCGCGCGTTGCGTCACGCGATCAGTTGGTGGAATGTGCACCGCCACCGCATTCCCGCGCCGGCGCTGCGACTGCTTGAGCAAAGGCGTGCGAATGGGTTTTTGGAAATCGTGGCGGGGCGAATTCTTGATGTGGCCGATACAGCGGACGGTTTGGAAGTGATGGTGGAAGAGCGGAGCATCCGGCGCCGTGTTGCTGCCAGCGTTATGCTGAACTGCACAGGCCCGCAGCTGGATATTCGCCGAAGCGCCAATCCGCTAATTATGGATTTATACAAACAAGGCGCCCTGCAGCCGTCGGCGAACGGTCTCGGTGTGGCTGTGACGGAGCAAGGCGCGGCGAAAGGAAGCTGGAAAAATCTTGTGTATCCCATCGGCCCCTTGCTTGCGGGAGAAGATCTGGAAACCACGGCCGTGCCCGAAATCCGCAGGCATGCCGCTTTGTTGGCGCGCCGATTGTTAGAGCGCCGCTAGGCGTTTCTTGCGTTTTTGCACATGCTGAAGCTCCGCTGCGTCGAACATGCGGATCACGCCGTATTCGCCGTCATATCCGGCGCGGCGGATCACGTCCCCGGCGCGCAGGCGGCGGACGGATTCCGCAAGCAAAGAAGCGTCGACCGCGCCGTAATCGCCGTGGGCGATGTCTTCCACAGGCACCAGGTTCAGCACGTCGAGTTCCGAGCCCAGGCTTCCTACGACGCGTTCGTACCCTGTCTGTACTTTCTTGCTCACGACCCCCGCGCCGACGATTTCCGAAAGAATTTCCGGCAGAGGCACCAGGTTCTGCACGTGCCCTGCCGTGGCAGGCGGGCGTGAAACGGCATCCGTTTCGTTGCGGCTGGCCAGCGCGGCAACGCGGTGCATGACGCCAATGGTCACCGGCTTGCCGCAGGCGGGGCAGCGCCCGCCATGCGCGCGCGTTTCTTCCGGGTTCAGGCAGATGCCGCAATCCCGGTGGCCGTCCATGTGGTATTTGCCTTCCTCGGGGAAGAATTCCATGGTTCCCGCATAACCGATTCCGGTTTCCAGGGCTTTCTTGAGCGCGAAATAACTGAGTTCAGTCTCGAACACCGTGGCTTCGCGCGCCAGCTTGTTAGGCGAATGGGCGTCGGAGCTGGAGGTGAGGCGGAAACGGTCGAGGCTTGCCACGCGCCAGTTCATGGCCGGATCTGAGGAAAGCCCGGTTTCGACGGCGAAGATGTGATGGGCAAGATCCCCGTAGCAGTCGTCCACCGCATCGAACCCGGATTTCGAGCCGAGCACGGCAAACCACGGTGTCCAGATATGGGCCGGAATCAAAAAGGCATCCGGGCTTGAGGCGAGGGTGATTTCAAGCAGATCGCGCGAGTCCAGCCCCAGGATGGGGCGGCCATCAGCGTTGAGGTTTCCAAGCCGGGCCAAGCTGGCTACCACGCGATCCATCGACGCCATGTCCGGCACATAGATCAGGTGATGGATTTTCCGCGTTTTATCGCCTTTGCGGTAGATGGTTGATACTTCCACGGAGAGGATAAAGCGCGGCAGCTCTCCGCAGGCCGGGGGCAGGGTGGCTAGGATCTCGGAGGCAAGATCGGGCCGTACCTGAAACAACCCGGGCTCGGCGGGGACGAGCTTCTCCTTAAGTTCCGCCCTCCAGGCGGGGTGGGTAAAATCGCCGGTGGCCACAACCTGCAGCCCTTTGACGGCCCCCCACCAGGCGAGATGGTCGATATCTCCTTGGCTGCTGCAGGCATAAGCGTATTTGGAATGGACGTGAAGGTCGGCAGTATAGCGCATGATTTTTCCTATTTTCCCCAATAAAGAGCCTGAATCCCCACTTGGCAATGGCAATTCCTGTTACAGGTTCCTGCGAATTCTGCTATCTCCTAGCGCTATGTCGATCATTGTACGTCAAATCCATAAAACTTTCGGCAGCTTCACCGCGCTCGATAACGTCAATCTGGAAGCCCGGTCGGGAGAGCTGCTGGCCATCCTCGGGCCTTCCGGATCCGGCAAGACATCGCTGCTGCGGATCATTGCCGGGTTGGAATTTCCCGATTCCGGCTCCGTGCTCTTTGACGGCGAAGACGCGCTCGAGAAATCCGCCCGCGACCGCAAGGTGGGGTTCGTGTTCCAGCATTACGCCATGTTCCGCCACATGACGGTGTTCGATAATGTGGCGTTCGGCCTTCAGGTGCGGCCGCGCCATCTGCGCCCGTCCAAGGCGGAAATACGAAAAAAAGTGATGCGATTGCTTGACCTCGTGCAGCTCGAGCAGTTTGCCGACCGGTATCCGCACCAGCTTTCCGGCGGCCAGCGCCAGCGCGTGGCCCTGGCGCGCGTGCTGGCCATCGATCCTAAGGTGCTGCTGCTCGACGAGCCTTTCGGCGCGCTGGACGCCAAGGTGCGGAAGGAACTTCGCCGTTGGCTGCGCCGCCTTCACGACGAAATGCACGTGACCAGCGTCTTCGTGACCCACGACCAGGAAGAAGCGATGGAAGTCGCCGATCGGGTGGTGGTGATGAATCATGGCCGCATCGAGCAGATCGGCACGCCCGAAGAAGTGTACCATCATCCTGCCAGTGGCTTTGTTTATGACTTTCTTGGCAACTACAATGCGTTTGAAGGCTGGAAAGACGACTCCGGCAATCTCTCGCTGTCGCGCGAGCAGTTGAAGCCCAAGCTGCTCCCCGCGCCGGTCGCCACGGTACTTCAGCCTTCCTGGCTATCGCGCTACCCAGCGCTGAGGCGCATGCTTGGGCGTGTTGCCCCGTTCGTTCTTCAGGAAAAAACTCCTCCTGCTTCTGCTGCCGTACCACTTCCGGCGACGCGCGCTCCCTCCAAGCCAGTAGATCATACATTGACGCCGGTAACGGTTTTTGCCCGCCCGCATGAGATGGAAATCTCACTGACGCGAGACCATGAAGAATTCATTTCTGCGAAAGTGGGGCATATCAATCCCGCCGGCCCCCTGGTGAAGCTGGAGCTGGAACGCGATGACGGGCGCATCCTGCAGGCGGAAGTGCCACATGAGATCGTGAAATCCTTGAAGCTGTCGCGTCAGCAGTCCGTATACGTGCGCCCAAGACAGACCAGGGTGTTTGAGGCATAGCCATGCACGCGCCTTTGATTTTCATCGGCGCGCTGATTGCCATCGCTGCGCTGGCGCTGGTGGCGAAACGGATCAGCCTTTCTTATCCCATCGCTTTTATATTTGGCGGTATCGGCTTGGCGCTGATTCCCGGCCTGCCGGCCATCCTCATTGCACCAGAAATGATTCTGGTAATATTTCTTCCTCCTTTATTGATGGAGGCGGCTTATTTCACTTCGCTGCGCGATTTCCGCTTCAATCTCCGACCTATTCTGCTGCTTGCATTCGGGTTGGTGTTCATGACCAGCGCGGTGGTCGCTGCCGTGGTGGTGGCGCTCATTCCAAGTGCAACATGGGCGCTCGGTTTTGTGATCGGTGCGATTGTCTCCCCGCCGGATGCCGTGGCGGCGACAAGCGTCATCAAACATCTCCGTGTGCCTAAACGCATCATCAGCGTGCTTGAGGGCGAAAGCCTGGTCAACGACGCGACCGGCCTGGTGATTTATAAATTCGCGGTGGCGGCGGTGGTTACGGGCATGTTCTCATTGCAGCACGCCGCATTGGAATTCCTATGGATGGCGAGCGCGGGGATCGGCATCGGCTTGGGCATCGGGCATGTCTATATGTGTATGTTTCCGCGCATCCGCGATCGCTCGGTGGAGATTCTTTCCACATTCATTCTACCCTATGCGGTCTACATTCTGGCCGAACTGGCGGACGCTTCCGGTGTGCTTGCCGTTGTTGCGGCGGGACTAACGGTGGGATGGCACGCGCCTGAACGGTTTTCCTCAAGCCTGCGCCTTGCCGCGGGAACAGTGTGGGAAATGGTGGTCTTTCTGCTGAATGGGCTGGTCTTTTTGCTGATAGGACTCCAGTTTCCCGCCATCCTGGAAGGAATTTCCAGGTATGAGCCTGCGGCGCTTATGGGCTATGCCGCCGCTATTTGCACGGCTGTCATTCTGACGCGCTTTGCATGGGTATTCTCTGCGACCTACTTGCCACGCCTGTTGTTTCCCTCCATTCGATTGAGGGATACCACGCCGTCGTGGCAGAATATTTTTCTAGTCGCCTGGACGGGTATGCGCGGCGTGGTATCGCTTGCGACCGCGCTGGCCTTGCCATTTGCCGTTGCTGACGGAAGTGCGTTTCCTCACCGCGATCTCGTGTTGTTCCTGGCGGTAATGGTTATCGGATTTACATTGATTGTTCAGGGCTTGCCTCTTCCATGGCTGATCCGCAGGCTAATGCTGACATATAACCCGGAAATCCGTTTCGAGGAATGGCAGGCCAGAGTGTCGTCAGCGCGCGAAGCCTTGATCAAGCTTGCTTCCGTGGAGGTGGATTCCCCACTCAAAACATCGGCGCTGATGCGCATTCGTAGCCATTACGAGGACAGGATCGCCTCGCTCGGCGACGGCCCGAACACACCGCTTTTCCCTTCGGAGGAGCCGGACGGAGATTCGCATCCCGCGCTGGTGGCAGAGCGCGATATCTGGACGCAGGTGCTTGATGCGGAACGAAAGATGATCATTTCTCTCCGCAAATCCTTTCAGATCAACGATGATATCATGCACGACCTGCTGCGGGATCTTGATCGCATGGCGATGCGTTTCCGTATTCAGGAGTGATACTTAATAAGGTGTCGGGGTAATGGCTCTCAGGCCCCTTAGGAAGGGCTGGCGGAATTGCTGAAACGGCATTAATTTATTCTATTCACCACGGGGTGTACGCAATGACGCCACTGCATAAGCAATACCAGGATGTTCTCCGCCAGTTCGACGCCATTCCCGGCATCGCCAAGCTGCCGTTGGCCAAAAGTATTCCCGAATCACTTTTTGCCCCTTACCAGTCCAAGGTGGTGTTTGACCAGAAAGAGGTGGGCGTCTTTGGCTACGGCTCGCTGCAATTCGCACGCGACGTCGTGAATTTCGGCGACAACACGGCGAACGGCCCGGCGATCACAGTCGGTAATATGTGCGAGAACGGCAAGGGCACGAGCATCCTGCTCGGAGGCGAGCATGCCAACGATCTGGCGTTCAACCACACGCTCTCTATTTTTCCCGACATCCGGCAGGAGGCAGAAAAGCAGGGCTATAAGCAGAAAGCCTGCTATTCCCGGGGGCCTGTGAAGATTGGCTCCAATGTCGTGTTTTCAGTGAACTGCGTGATCCGATCTGGCGTGACGATTGGCGACGGCGCGGTAGTGGGGGCAGGTTCGGTCGTTACGAAAGACGTGCCGCCTTTTGCGGTGGTTGCCGGTAATCCCGCGAAAGTTATCAAGATGCGTTTTGACGACAAGACGATCGAGGCGCTTCAGAAAATCCGCTGGTGGGATTTTACGCCTGAGCTGCTGCTCAAATACCTTCCCGCCATCAGCAGGTTGCCCGAGCCGGTGGCGATCGAGGCGCTACTGGAAGTGGCGGCTTCCGCGCATCGCCAGCCCTCTTTCAATTATTTAATCTTCGCCGCGGTGACACTGCCCGACGGCAGCCGCTCCATGGGGTGCGCGGGCGCTGAGGTGGCGGGCAGGGGCATTGGCATCGAGCAGCTTCCGCGTGCCTTTCGCTTCTTCATCGAACAGGCAAAAAATCCTCCCGGAACGGCATGTTACCTGGTGAAAGACATTTTTCGTGTTAGCGGCCTGACAGGGGATAAGGAAGCCGCATAAGGGGCTTTACCTGGAGAATCGCGCGGGTTATGGTGCAACCCCTCGTATTTTATAGTAAATACCATTATGGAAACGTATATTTCCGCCGCCGCGGAGCAAATCATCGCCACGGGCCGTTTCCTGGAAAGCCAGGGCTGGGCGCCGGCGACGAGCGGCAATTATTCTGTGCGCCTTCCAGACGGTCGTATTGCGATCACCGTTTCCGGTCGCCCGAAAGGCAGGCTCACGCCGGAGGATGTGATGATCATCTCCGCCAAAGGCGAACCGGAAGACATTCGCAAACCCTCCGCGGAAACACTGCTGCATGTCGGCATCTACGACGCCTATCCCGAATGCGGCGCGATTCTGCACACGCATTCGCCGAACACGGTTGTGTTCACCAAGCGCTTCCCGGAACTGCGCGCGCTGGCGCTTGAAGGCTACGAGATCTTGAAAGCCTATCCCGGCGTGATGACGCATGAGATGGAAATCCGCCTTCCCATTTTCCCCAACACGCAGGACATGACCGCGCTGAAACGCGACGTCGCGCCGCATCTAACGAAAGACACGCCCGCCTATCTCATCCAGGGTCACGGCATGTACGGCTGGGGCCGCGATATGGAAGAAGCGCGACGCGTCATCGAGGCGACGGAGTTCATGCTCGCCTGCGAACTCGATTTACGGAGGTAATATGGCCTGGCTTCGCATCTATGACGACCAACGCGGTGACGCTCCCCTCTGGGAGGGGAGGGCTCACGTCGCTATCGCGGCCAAGCTGAACGAAGCGGGCGTGCGCTTCGAGGCGTGGCAGGCTTCCATCGCGCTCGCGCCGGAAGCCGACGATCAGACGGTAATCACCGCCTATGCGAGCGACATCGAGCGCCTGAAAAAAGAAGGCGGCTATCAGGCGGTGGACGTGCTGCGCCTGCTGCCCGACAATCCCAACAAAGCCGAGCTTCGCAAAAAATTTCTCGAGGAGCACACGCACGGTGAAGACGAAGTGCGCTTCTTCGTGGAAGGCGCGGGTTTGTTCTACTTGCACCTGAATGGCAAGGTTTACGCGACGCTCTGCGAGCGCGGCGATCTCATCAGCGTGCCTGCCGGCACGAAGCACTGGTTCGATATGGGCCCAAATCCGCGTTTCACGGCGATCCGTCTGTTCACCAATCCCGAAGGCTGGGTAGCGAAATTCACCGGCGATAAGATCGCGGGCGGTTTCCCGCGCTACGAGGCGGAGGCGGCATGAATATCCGGGCCATCGTTACCGACATTGAGGGCACGACAAGCAGCCTTTCCTTTGTGAAAGACGTGCTCTTTCCTTATGCGCGCCAACACCTCGCGGCGTTTGTGCGCGCGAACGCGAATGAGCAGAAAATGCAGGCGGTATTGGATGAGGTGAGCAAGCTCGAAGGCAAAAAACTCGATACCGAAGCTGCCATTACCATGCTGCTTGCCTGGAGCGACGCGGATAAGAAAATCACGCCGCTGAAAAGCCTTCAGGGTATGATCTGGCAGAAAGGTTACGTTGATGGTGCGTTCACCGGCCATATCTATGACGACGCGGTGGTGGGCCTCAAACGATGGCACGAAGCAGGTATCAAGCTGTACGTCTATTCCTCCGGTTCCGTGCCCGCACAGAAACTGCTTTTCGGCCACACGCCGGCGGGCGATCTGACGCCGCTTTTCTCCGGCTATTTCGACACGACGATCGGCGGCAAGCTAGAAGCGCCGTCCTATCGCAAGATCGCGGAAGCCATCAACGTGGCGTCGGCCAACATCCTTTTTCTCTCTGATCATGCGGGCGAACTCGACGCGGCGTCGGAAGCGGGATTTTCCACCATGTTGCTTGACCGCGAACATAACGCTCCGCCCACGTGCCATCCGCGCGCGGTGGATTTTTCTACCATTCTTCTGCAGGAGGCCGCATGACCGCCGCCCTCAAGCTCGCCACGCCGAAAGGATACACGGCACTTAACCCCGACACGGTGAAGGACTATCTCGCTGCGCTGCCGGAGATCGCCAAAAAACTCGGCGGTAAACTCGCGGAATGGCAATCACGCGAAGTGGGCGACGGCAATTTGAACCTGGTGTTCATCATCAAAGGCAAGGATGGTTCGGTGTGCGTGAAGCAGGCGCTTCCTTATGTGCGCCTGGTCGGCGAAAGCTGGCCGCTGCCGTTGTCGCGCGCGCATTTCGAGCATCTGGCGCTGGAGGCGGAAGCGACATTCGCGCCCGCCTACGTTCCCGCCAGTTATCATTACGACGAGGCGATGGCGCTGACCGTGATGGAATATCTGTCGCCGCATATCATCCTCCGCAAAGGGCTGATTCGCGGCATCAAATATCCGAACGTGGCGAAGCATCTGGGCGAATTTCTGGCGCTCACGCTTTTTCATACGTCCGATCTTCATTTGAGCGCTGAGGAAAAGAAAAAGCAGATCGCCGTGTTCGCCGCCAACACCGCGATGTGCAAAATCAGTGAAGACCTGATTTTCGACGAGCCCTATTTCGAAGCGCCGATGAACCGTCATACGCCGGGGCTGGAGGACATCGCCAAATCCTTCCGCGCCGACGCGGTGCTGAAAACGGCGGCGCAGGAAATGAAATGGCGTTTCATGAACGCCACGGAAGCGCTGATTCACGGCGACCTTCACACCGGCTCGGTGATGGTGACCGAAACCGACACCCGCGCCATTGACCCTGAATTCGCGTTTTACGGACCGATGGGTTTTGATGTCGGCGCCGTCATCGCCAACCTGCTGCTGGCCTATTTCGCGCAAAGCGGCCACGCGGAAAAACACGGCGCGCGCAACGCCTACGCCTCGTGGATTCTGGAACAGATCGTCGTGCTCTGGGAAATTTTTGCCGCGACGTTCACCAAACTCTGGAAAGAACGCGACGCCGCCCATCCCGGCGGCGATGTTTATGCGCCGCGTCTTTACGGCGGCGAATCCGGCAACGCGATCAACCCCGCCATCCGCGCGCGGCTGGAGGCGATCTGGAACGATACGCTCGGCTTCGCCGCTCTGAAAATGATCCGCCGCATTCTCGGCCTCGCGCATGTGGAGGATATGGAGGCCATCCCCGATGTATCCTTGCGCGTCGCCTGCGAAAGAAAGGCGCTTACCTTCGCCCGCAAACTGCTGGTGGAGCACAAGGCTTACGGCACGCCGCAGGTGCTGGCGCAAAAAGCGATGGCTTCCTGATATGCGGCATCGCACCCTGGAAATATGAAGATAAACGGCATCCCCACCCGCTCGATCTCGCTGTCGCCCGACGGCTGGAGCGTGCGTATCCTCGATCAGCGGAAACTCCCGCACGAAGTGATGTGGGTGGAACTGAAAACCGTGGAGGAAGCCGCCACCGCCATCGCCGAGATGTGGACGCGCGGCGCGCCCCTCTTAAGCCTCACCGCCGCGTACGGCATGTGTCTGGCGCTGCGTAAGGACGCATCGGACGCATCGCTTTCGCATGCCTATGAGACGCTGCTCGCCACGCGTCCGACGGCGGTCAATCTGCGCTGGGCGCTCGATCAGATGCGCGAGGCCGTTGCACCCGTGCCGGTGGAATTGCGCGCTTCTGCGGCTTACGAGCGTGCCGATGCGCTCTGCGAGGAAGACATCGCCCTCAACCGTGCCATCGGTGAACACGGTCTCAAGCTTCTTAAAGAAATCGCCGAGAAAAAGCCCAAGGGCGAGCCACTCAATATTCTTACGCATTGCAACGCGGGCTGGATTGCCACTGTCGATTACGGCACGGCGCTCGCACCGATTTACCTGGCACATGACGCGAGCATTCCCGTGCATGTCTGGGTTGATGAAACGCGCCCGCGCAATCAGGGCGCGCTCACCGCATGGGAGCTGGCGCAGCACGGCGTGTCGCATACGGTGATCGTCGATAACGCGGGCGGATTACTGATGCGTCAGGGCAGGGTCGATCTTTGCATCGTCGGCGCGGACCGCGTGACGAAAAGCGGTGATGTCTGCAACAAGATCGGCACGTATCTGAAGGCGCTGGCAGCGAAGGATAACGGCGTGCCGTTTTATGTGGCTGTGCCCTACACGACCTTTGATCACACGATCGATAATGGCGACGCTATTCCCATTGAGCAGCGTGAGGCAAAAGAAGTACTGGAAATAGGAGGCCACGCACTATACGCGCCGGGGACGCCGGTGGTGAACCCCGCGTTTGACGTCACGCCTGCGCGGCTGGTGACAGGCTACATCACCGAGCGCGGCATTCAACCAGGTGCGGCTTAAGCCCGTGCCAGCGGCTTATACTTGATGCGGTGCGGCTGGGCGGCTTCCTCTCCGAGGCGGCGCTTCTTGTCTTCCTCGTAGTCGTTGTAGTTGCCCTCGAACCATTCCACATGGCTGTCGCCCTCGAACGCGAGAATATGCGTGGCGATGCGGTCCAGGAACCAGCGGTCATGCGAGATGACCACGGCGCTGCCGGGGAATTCGAGCAGTGCTTCTTCCAGTGCGCGCAGCGTATCGACGTCGAGATCGTTGGTCGGTTCGTCGAGCAGGATGACGTTGCCGCCGCTTTTCAGCATCTTCGCCAGATGCACGCGGTTGCGTTCACCGCCCGAAAGCTGGCCGACTTTCTTCTGCTGGTCGGGGCCGCGGAAGTTGAAGGCGGCGCAGTAGGCGCGGCTTTTCATCTTCACCTTGCCGAGTTCGAGCTCTTCGTTGCCGCCGGAGATTTCCTCCCACACGGTCTTGTTGCCGTCGAGCGCGTCGCGCGACTGGTCGACATAGCCGAGCTTCACCGTCTCGCCGAGGCGGAAGGTGCCGGAATCAGGCTTCTCCTGGCCGGTGATGATGCGGAACAGTGTGGTTTTACCCGCGCCGTTGGGGCCGATGATGCCGACAATGCCGCCCTTGGGCAGGTTGAAAGAGAGATTCTCAATAAGCAGCCGGTCGCCATAGCCCTTCGTGATGCCGTTGGCTTCGATGACCACGTCGCCGAGGCGATCTCCCGGCGGCAGCACGATCTGCGCCGTGCCGGGGGTGATGTCGCGGTGCTGGTTGAGCAGCTCCTCGTAGCGCTTGAGGCGGGCCTTGCTCTTGGCCTGGCGGGCTTTGGGGGAGGCGCGCACCCATTCCAGCTCGCTTTCGAGCTGT
>JAFLCR010000149.1 GCA_017302755.1 Alphaproteobacteria bacterium | reverse complement strand
GGCCGGCGAGGCGGGCAAGGGCTTCGCGGTCGTGGCGAGCGAGGTGCGCAACCTGGCGGGCCGTTCCGCCACCGCCTCGAAGGAGATCAAGGCGCTCATCAGCGAAAGCGCGCAACAGGTGAAAACCGGCGCGGGCCTCGTCAACCAGGCGGGCACGACGCTCAAGGAGATTGTCGATTCGGTGAAGAAAGTGGCGGACATCATGTCCGAGATCGCGGCGGCGAGCGTGCAGCAGTCGTCAGGCATCGACGAGGTCAACACCGCCATCACCCAGATGGACGAGGTGACCCAGCAGAACGCTGCGCTGGTGGAGGAAAACACCGCCGCCGCGCAATCGATGGTCGAGCAGGCGAGGGAGCTGGAGAAGCTGATGAGCTTCTTCACCCTCAGCGAGCAGGATAAGGCGGAAGCCTCCCGCGAAGCCCACGCCGAAGCGGCGCCCCGGCCCGCACGGAAAGCCGAAGTCCACAAAGTGCCGCAAATAGCCCGGCAAGGCGAGCCTCGCAAATCGGTGAAGATACCCGCTCCGGCAGCTCGTGCAGCACGCGCCGCGAAAGTGGCGAACGGCTCCGCCCGCAATGGTTACGACGACGGCTGGGAGGAGTTCTAGAGATGGATGTCATCCCGGCCTTCGCCGGGATGACGAGGGAGAGAAGCGGGTGGCCATACCGCGCGCTTAATGGAGTGAGGAAAGAAGCCAATCCATGATCAGCCTTGATATCTCTCAGCAGCGGGAATTCGCGTTCAGCGAGCGCGATTTCCGTTTCCTTTCCGAGCTGGTGGGGGAGCGCACCGGCATCGTGCTCGCCGAGCATAAGCTGGACATGGTCTACTCCCGCCTGGCGCGGCGCTTGCGGGCGCTGGCGCTTTCCAGCTTCGCGCAATATTGCGAGCTGGTGAAAGGGCCAGACGGCGAGGCGGAAATCGGCAATCTGGTGAACGCGATCACCACCAACCTCACCAGCTTCTTCCGCGAGTCGCACCATTTCGAGCATCTGCGCGAGCGTCTGGCGGAACTGGCGGCCAAACCGCCTTTCCCAAAGAAACTGCGTATCTGGTCGGCGGGTTGCTCTTCGGGCATGGAACCCTATTCGATTGCCATGACCATGCTCGAGGCCATTCCCGGCCTGCATGCGTGGGACGCGCGCATCCTGGCCACCGACATCGACACCAACATGCTGGCCACGGGGGCGCAGGGCGAGTACGCCGATTCGGCGCTGGATCACATCCCCCCCGCCTATGCGAAGAAATACATGCTGGCGCCGCAAGATGGGCGCGTATCCGTTTCCCCGGATCTGCGGGATCTGGTGGCTTTCAAGCGCCTAAACCTGCTGGAATCCTGGCCGATGCGCGGCATATTCGACGTCATTTTCTGCCGCAACGTCGTGATTTATTTCGACAAGCCCACGCAGAAGAAACTGTTTTACCGCCTGGCCGACAAGCTGAAACCCGGCGGCTGGCTCTATATCGGCCATTCCGAGAACCTGCACGCGGTGTGCGACCGCTTCCGCCTGGCGGGCCGCACGATTTATCAGAGGGTGGCATGAGGAGCGCCGCTGCCGAACGCCGCGTCGAAATCAGCACGGAGGACTACCTCCATGGCTCGAAGCGCTATTTCGACGAAACCGAAGGCATGACCGTCGTTAAATTGTTTTCGGGAGACTGTTACGTTGCGCGCGGGGCGGGCGAGATGCTAACCACGATCCTCGGCTCCTGCATTTCCGCCTGCATCCGCGACCCCTATGCCGGCGTCGGCGGCATGAACCATTTCCTGCTGCCTGGCAGCGGCGATAGCAGCCAGCTTTCCGAAGGGACGCGTTACGGCGTATTCGCCATGGAGAGCCTCATCAACGGCATCCTGAAACAGGGGGGCCGCAAGGAGCGGCTGGAAATCAAGGTGTTCGGAGGCGGCAACGTGCTGCAATATGCTGGCCGCATCGGCTCGATGAACGCCGCCTTTGTCCGCGAGTTCCTGCGCAAGGAGGGACTTCCCATCGCCATGGAGGATCTGGGCGGCGAGCTGCCCCGCCGCGTGCATTATTATCCCGATACCGGCAAGGTCATGATGCGCCGCCTGAAGCGCCGGGAGGATCTGGCCGTGGTGGAAGCGGAGAATCTCTACCGGCGGTCGCTCACAAACCGCCCCATTGAAGGCCAGGTGGAGTTGTTCTGATGACGGGCAAGAAAATCACCGTGCTGATCTGCGACGACTCGGCCTTCATCCGCCAGATGTTCACGGAGATGCTTTCCGCCGAGCCGGATATCGAGGTGCTGGATACCGCGTCGGACCCTTACGACGCGCGGGCGAAGATCAAGGCGCTCAATCCCGATGTGCTGACGCTCGACATCGAGATGCCGAACATGGACGGCCTCACCTTCCTCGAGAAGATCATGACTCTGCGGCCGATGCCGGTGGTCATGGCCTCCTCCCTGACCCAGAAGGGGGCTGATGAGGCTATCCGGGCGCTGGAGCTGGGCGCGGTGGACTGCATCGGCAAGCCGGTGTCCAACCAAAACCGGGAAACCATCGGCAGCCTGCGCGCGGAGCTGGCAGCCAAGATCCGCACGGCCGCCGCCGCCGCCGTCCGCGGTGGCCGCCAGCCTTCTTCCGCGCCGAAGCCGCTTTCCTATCGTCCCGCCGATGCGCAGTGTCTCATCGCCATCGGCGCGTCCACCGGCGGGGTGGAGGCGCTCAGGGAGGTGTTCCTCAAGCTGCCGGCCAACTCCCCGCCGATCGTCATTGCTCAGCACATGCCGGAATATTTTACCCCTTCCTTCGCCGCGCGGCTGGACAGCCTCTCCGCCGTCAAGGTGCGTGAGGCGCAGCACCACATGCGCGTCTTTCCCGGCGAGGCCTGCCTTGCTCCGGGCAACGCGCATCTCACCATCGTGCGGCTCGGCGGCGAATATGTCTGCAAGCTGGATCAATCCCCCCTGGTGAACGGTCACCGCCCGTCGGTGGACGTGCTGTTCCGCTCCGTGGCGGACGCGGCGGGCGGGCATGCGGTCGGGGTGATCCTGACCGGCATGGGCAAGGATGGTGCGGAAGGGCTGCTGCGCATGCGCGGCAAGGGCGCCCACACCATCGGCCAGAACCAGGCGAGCTGTGTTGTCTACGGCATGCCGCAGGCGGCGATGAAACTCGCCGCGGTCTGCGAAGAACTGCCGCTTTCTGAGATTCCCGGAAAAATGCTGAATGCTTGTGAGAAAGGAACCGGATATGCCTCCCGCGTCCATCATGCCTCTTAAAACATTGCGGGCGGAGGATGGCTCGTCTTCCGCTGTGGTGCCGCTTCCATCCTCTCTTCAGGAATGCCTGCCTCAGCTTCTGGCCGGCATCGGCGTGCTTGGCATGCTCAGCGATCTCCTGCCAGAATCGGCGAAAAACGTGGAGAACGCCACGCTTGACCTGAGCAGCCGCTTCACCAGCCTGGCCGAAGGCGTGCGCCGCCAGGGCGAAAACGTGCAGAGCCTGGCCGAAACCGTCGGCGCGCTCGAGGTGGACGGGCAGAAAGTATCCCTTGCCGATTTCATCTCTCTGTTCAACCAGACGCTGACCAATGCCGTGGATCGTATCGTGTTCATCTCGCAACGCGCGATGTCGATGGTCTACAGCATGGACGACGCGATCAAGAACCTGGATACGATCCACGATTTCACCCGCGCCATCCAGCGCATCACCAGCCAGACCAACATGCTGGCGCTCAACGCCACGATCGAGGCCGCGCGCGCGGGCGAGCACGGCAAAGGCTTCTCGGTGGTGGCAAGCGAGATCCGAGGAGTTTCCCAGGAGATTGCCGGGCTTTCCCAGAAAATGCGCGTGCGCATCGACACCATCAAGAACAGCGTGCAAGAAGGCTACAACGTGCTGAGCGAGGTGGCGACCACCGACATGAACGACAACATGGTCGCCAAGGACCGGCTGGATTCGCTCATGAAGAGCCTCGTCGCCCAGAATGAGCGCTTCAAGAGCACCATGCACGAGATCGCCGATACGGCGGGCGGCATTTCCCAAAGCATGTCGAACATGATCGTGGACATGCAGTTCCAGGATCGCAATTCCCAAGTGATCGAAAACGCGGTCAACCTGCTGCAGCACCAGCGCCAGGCGATGGAGGCTTTGACGCAGCGGATCCGTGGCATGGCGCTCGAAAAAGAGGTTCCCGGCGAGCAGCTTCAGGAAGTGGTCGCGGAGTTCATGCTTCGCATTCGCCTGGGCGACATCCGCCAGCGCTATCTGCGCGAGATGGCGAAGGAGGGCATGGCGGTCGGCGACCTTCCCGAAAGCAAGCCGCAAGACGATGCGGATGTCGAACTTTTTTGAAAAGGAGAACGCGTCTCATGCGGATAAATTGCTGTATTCCCTTCCCCTCAGAGGGGGAGGGGTAGGGTGGGGGTTGGGGATGAATGCCAACCGTTTCAACAACCCCCACCCCGGCCCTCCCCCTCAGAGGGAGCGCCATGCTCCACCACGAATCAGAAAACCAAGGGAGGAACATCATGGAAATGCTTAAACTTGAAGAAAGTGGTCACTGCCGCATCCAGATGCGGGGCAGGTTCACCTTCTCGGACAATCCCGAATTCCGCGAAGTCATCCAGATGATCAGCAGCGGGCAGGTGTCGCAGATGATGCTGGACATCAGCCGCCTGGATTTCGTCGATTCGGCGGCCCTCGGCATGCTGCTTCTGGCCCGCGACGAAGCCGAAAAACACCGCATCCGCCTGACGTTGAGCGAGCCAGTCGGCCAGGTAAAAAAGATTTTCAACGTGGTGCGTTTCGATGAACTCTTCACCATCGTCTGAAAAGCCGGTCGCGGGCGCCGCCAAGCCCCTCCCGAGAATTCGGCTGTTCCGCACGCCTCCCGACGGCTGGGGCGAAACGCTGTTTCCCGTCTCCTTCGACGGCTTTGCGGAAACGCCCGCCGGCGAAGCGCCAGGACAGCATGTCATGGAACCGGATTTGGTGTTTTACGCCTCACTGCTGACCTCCACCTGCCACCGATTCCCCGTGGCGGAGATGATCAGCCGGTTTTTGGCGGAAAAACTTGGATTAAACGAAGCCTTCGCGCAGGTGCTGCACACCGCCCTGCAGGAGCTGCTCATGAATGCCGTGATTCATGGCAACCTGGAAATGAAGGGAAGATTCGAGGACGGCGAAAGCTTCAGCCGCTATTGCGAGCAGGTGGAGGCCCGCCTTGCCGATTCCCGGCTTGCCGCGAGACGCGTTAAGGTCCGCGTTGCGCGCACGCCGAAAGCCTTGACGCTGCGCGTCGCCCAGGAAGGCCTGTCCTTCGCGTGGAACCGCGAGCCGCAGGGAATGCTGTATCAGGGCAGGGGCATTTCCCTGATTCGCGCCTGCGGCGGCATGATCGAGGCCGGCGACGGTGAGCGCGAGGTCAGCGTCACCTTCCGCCTGGAGGACGACGCCCCGGAGAAAACGGCGGATGTCATGGCGCCGGACGAGCTGTCGGCGCTGCAGCGCGCGCGGATTCTGCTGGTGGATGATGCGGAATTCAATGTCATCATGCTTCAGGAAGTGCTTGGCTCGCGGGGGTTCCGCAACTGCATGAAGGCGCTGGACGGGGAGAAAGCCCTGGAAATGACGCTGGCGCACAAGCCGGAT
>JAFLCR010000148.1:1662-5631 GCA_017302755.1 Alphaproteobacteria bacterium | reverse complement strand
TCGGCATCACGCCGGAAAAAGACTATCCAGGCGGGCCGCTGGCGGGCATCGCGTTCCAGCGCCGCTGGGAAGAAGCCGCGTTCAAGGCCGGCGGCAGCACCTACGCTGCGCCCGCGCAGCTGGTGGGAGATTTCATCGCGGGCAGGCCTTCGACGCAGCTGGGCAGTGTCATTCCCTCCTATAAGCCGGGGGTGACACCGACCGATCTTTCCTCCTGCCTTCCGGATTACGCCATCTTTGCCATCCGTGAGGCGCTCACCGCTTTCGGGCGGCAGATTCGCGGCTTCGACATGAACGATGCCGTGCTGACGGGCGTGGAAACGCGCACCTCCTCGCCCATACGCATCACGCGCGGCGAGGATTTCCAAAGCCTGAACACGAGAGGATTGTTTCCCGCCGGCGAAGGCGCGGGCTATGCGGGAGGCATTCTTTCCGCGGGCGTGGACGGCATCAAGATCGCCGAAGCCGTGGCGCAGAGCATCCTGGACGGACGCTAGCTTACCTGCTCCAGCCGAAGAAGATATGCGCCGACTGCTTTGCAGACACCGTCACCTTCTGCTTCTTGGAGTCGCCTTCGTTAATACCTTCCACCTGGTAGGTGCCGGCAGGCAGGCGCACGTAAAGCAGCGGTTCCGACTGCACATTCAGCACTTCCGCGCCCTTGGCGTCGTGAATGATGACCTGCGAGCCGCCCGCGAGTTCCACGCCGCTTCCGGCATTCATGATGTGCAGGTTGTAATCTTTTTTCGCCGCTTCGAGTTCCGCGCGCTCTTCCGAGCCGACGCCGCCGGTAATGTACGTAACGTCGCCCACTTGCACGGGCTGCAGGACGCTTTCCGCATTGGCCATGCCGGCCAGCAAGGTCATAGCGGCGGAAATCGCCATCGTTCTCAGGGAGATGCTTGTCATGGTCTTGCTCCTATGTCCAAGTTTTAGCAGGGGCGCACCATAACACACCTGCGGGAAAAATTATATCCCTAAATAACTTACCTCTTATTTGGCAACGCGCTTCTCTCCAGGGCGGGGCGGGCGACGCATGGCGTCGGCCAGAATCGTCCGCTCCTGCGGCGACCAACGGCCGGCGATTTCCTTTACCGCATCGGCCATGCGCTGGTGCTTTTGGGCACGCAAGTCACGGATTTTATCGATCTGGGCCTGGTACGCGGCCGCGTCAAAGCTTTCCGCTTTCAGGATATTCAGCGCTTCCTCACGCAAGGCGCGGACTTCGTCGCGGATAGGCTGGTCCTCGGCTTGCCGGCGCGCCATGAGATCCTTGAACTCCGCCTGTTTTTCCGCCGGCAGCGCTGCCAGGATTTTCTCGTTATACGGCTTGCCCCAGGACGGTCCGTAATCCCGCGAGAACTGGCCGATCAGCATCCCCGCCAGCAGCACGTTGAGCACGACCGAAACAAGAATGAAGGTTTTTACCGTCCTGTTCATAGCGAGCCTCCGTCCATATACAGCAGGGTCTGGATCTCCGAATCGTCCTGCGAGTCCGCCGTCGCCGAGGGGGCGTTTGCGCCGACGGCGAAGCCGATCAGCAGCACGACCGCCAGCGCATAAGCGGGGCTCGGAAGGTGGAATTCCTGAAACGTCCGGCGCAGGAAACCGCCGAGCGAGAACGGCGCGCGCTGTTCCCTGCCCGCCGCGGCGCGGATTATCCGCGTGGCCAGGCCCGCCGAGGGTTCTTCGAACCTGCGGTTCTCCATCCAGGCGTTGAACGCCTTATCATCGTTGTCTTTCATCATATCATCCTCGCGAATGTCTCCTTCAGCGTTGCCTTCGCCCGCATCAGCAGCGATTGCAGCGCCTTCAGGTTCAGTTGCATGACGTCAGCGGCCTCCTGGTTGCTGAGTCCCTCGTAAAAGCACAGGTTCAGCGCAACCCGCTGGCGCTCCGGCAAATCGGCGATTGCCGATTCCAGAAGCTTGCGCTGCTGGTGCCCGCTGAAGCTTTCCTCCTGACTCGGACGGTCGTCGGCCATGTCGAAATCCTCGGCGAGCGGCAGCGGACGCTTGCGCTTCTTGCGGTCCAGGCAGAGATTCACCACGACGCGGTAGAACCAAGTGGTGAAGCGCGTGTTCCTGTCCGCCTGCCACTGATCGGGGCGCTCCCATAACTTCAGGAAGGCGTCCTGCACCACATCCTCCGCCTCCTGGCGGTGCATGGTGAAGCGGTAGGCCAGCGCGTAAAAACGGCGATTGTGCCTCTCCACCAGCGCGGCGAACGCCGAGGCGTTGCCTTCACTGATCCGCGCCAGCAGCGCGGCGTCGTCATGCGCGGTCATCGCTGACGATGCGGCATGTTGCGAAGAAGCATCCAGCTCCTCCGCAACATTACCGGCATGGTGAGGCGAAAGCATCGCTGCTTCTACTGCTGCGCGGGCGCGCTTTCATCCTGCTGCTCGGGCGCAGGCTGCGTGGGCTTGGCGTCTTCTTTGCCTTTACCCTTGCCTTTGTGCTTGCGCTTCGCATCGGAAAGCACTTTGCGCTCCTCGGCCGAGAGCTTGCTGAAGAGCTCGGCCTTGCGCGCGATCTTGGATGCGTGGGCCTGGGCCTTCGCTTCTTCGATCTGCTTGTGCTTGGCCAGGAAGGCTTCCTTGTTGAACTCAGGCGCCGTTTCGATCTCCTTCAGCTCCTTATAGAGGCCTTTCATCTTATCGCGGTTGGCTTCGTGCTCTTTCTTACCTTCCTCGAAGCTTTTCTTGACCAGTTCCTGCTTGTCCCTGGGCAGCTTGGCCAAGACTTCCTGCGGGATTCCGCGCTTGAACTTGCCCTCGTGGTCGCCGGCATGCGCCGCGCCGCCAAAGGTCAGGGCCAGGCAAAGACCTGCCGTTGTCAGTATTTTTTTCATAATATACTCCAGATGGTTAGCCTCCGCACTCGGGGCCGTTCATTCTATGATACGCCCAGGAAAGGAAGAGTCTTCGCTTCGGCTTACTCGTCCACGTCGCCGTGGGTTTTCCTAAGGAAGTTGTGCTCGGCGTGAACCAGGCGCACCGTGCCGGTCTTGGAGCGCATGACGATGGAATGCGTCGTCGCCCCGCTCGGGAAGCGTCGCACACCCTGCAGCATCGAGCCGTTGGTGACGCCGGTGGCGGCGAACATCACGTCGCCTTTGGCCATGTCGCGCATCGTGTATTTCTTGTTCAAATCCGTGATGCCCATGCGCGCGGCGCGGGCTTTCTCATCCTCTTCTCGGAAGAGCAGCCTTCCCTGCATCTGCCCGCCGATGCAGCGCAGCGCGGCGGCGGCCAGCACGCCTTCGGGCGCGCCGCCGATGCCGAAGTAAATGTCCACCCCCGCTTCGGGACGCGAGGTGGCGATCACGCCCGCCACGTCTCCGTCGCCGATCAGCATGATCCGCGCGCCGGCTTCGCGCACTTTGGCGATCAGCTCTTCATGGCGCGGGCGGTCGAGAATGCAGGCGACCAAATCCTCCACTTCGCATTTCTTCGCTTTGGCGAGGTTCTTGAGATTGGTGAGGGGTTTTTCGTCGAGATCGACCACATGATCAGGCAATCCGCCGCCGACGGCGATCTTGTCCATGTAGACGTCCGGCGCGTGGAGGAAGCCGTTTTCCTCGGCGATCGCCACTACCGCGAGCGAGTTCGGGCCGCCGGTAGCGCAGATCGTGGTACCTTCAAGCGGGTCGAGCGCGATGTCGACCTGCGGGCCGCCGCTGCCGACTTTCTCGCCGATATAAAGCATCGGCGCCTTGTCGCGCTCGCCTTCGCCGATCACCACCGTGCCGTCGATCGACATGGTGTTGAGCGCGCGGCGCATCGCGTTCACGGCGGCGCGGTCAGCCTCTTTCTCCTTGCCGCGGCCCAGCCACTTGGAGGCGGCAAGCGCGGCGGCTTCGGGCCCGCTGCCGGCAATCGAGAGCCGCGCGCCCGGCCAGGACTCGGACAGCAGCGCGAAAGCACGAAGCACCGTATCGTTGCCGTAGATGGCCTCGAGGTTTCGC
>JAFLCR010000148.1:0-1652 GCA_017302755.1 Alphaproteobacteria bacterium | reverse complement strand
GAGGTTGCGGTCGAGCGTCAGTGCGCCGGGTTCGTCGTAGCCTTCGGAATAAACGGTTTTGGCGGGAGCGGCGGGCATATCAAGCCTCCTCTATGCGGATCAGTTGGGGGGATTCGGTCACGGAAGCAAGCGCGGCAATCGCCTTCACGGCACTCTGCATCGCTTCTTCACGTGCCTCATGGGTCACAAGCACGAGCTGCACCGGCTCACCGGCCCGGCGCCCGTGCTGCACCAGGGATTTCACCGATACCTGGGTTTTGCGGAAAATGTCGGTCACGTCGGCCAGCACGCCGGGCTGGTCGATCACCTTGAGCCGTAGATAATAGCCGCGCTGGATGCGGCCGAGCGGCATGGCGGGCAGTTGCTGCATCTGCGCAATGGGAATGGCGAAAGGCGCCGCCACATGGCCGCGCGCGATGCGAATGAGGTCGGACACCACCGCCGAAGCCGTCGGCCCCGCGCCTGCGCCGCGCCCCTCGAACATCTGCTTGCCGACGGGGTCGCCCTCCAGATAGACCGCATTGAAAACGCCGTTCACCGACGCCAGCGGCGCATCGAGCGGCACCAGCGCCGGATGCACGCGCTGCTGCAGCCCCTCCTTGCCCGTTTCGGCGACACCGAGCAGCTTGATGACGTAACCGAGCTCACGAGCGAAGGCGATATCCTCGGCGCTGATGCGGCGGATGCCTTCCACGGATACGGAGGCAAAGTTCACCGGCGACCCGAAGGCCAGGCTTGCCAGAATGGAAAGCTTGTGCGCGGTGTCCACGCCGTCGATATCGAAGCTGGGGTCAGCTTCGGCGTAGCCTTTCTCCTGCGCTTCTGCGAGCACGCCCTCAAAGGGGCGGCCGCTTTCCTGCATCGCGGTGAGGATATAGTTGCACGTGCCGTTCAGAATGCCCACCACGCGGGTGATGCGGTTGGCGGCCAGGCCGTCCTGCACCGCCTGGAGAATGGGGATGCCGCCCGCCACCGCCGCTTCGAAAGCGAGCGACGCCTGGTGTTTTTCCGCGAGCGCGGCGAGCGCCGCGCCGTGATGCGCGAGCAGCGCCTTATTCGCCGTCACCACCGCCTTGCCGGATTTCAGCGCGTTCTCGCACAGCGTTTTGGCGATGCCTTCCGAACCGCCGATGACTTCCACCACCACGTCCACATCGTCGCGCGCGGCGAGCGCGCCGGCATCGACCCAGGGTACGTCGAGTTTCACGCCGCGCTGGCGGCCCTTGTCGCGCGCGGCTACCGCCGTGATATGGATCGGCCGTCCGGCGCGGCGCGCGATCAGCTCGCCGTTAGCCTCCAGCAGAGCGGCCACGCCCTGCCCTACGGTCCCCAGACCGGCCAGGCCGATGCGAAGCGCACTCATGCGGCGGCTTTCTTTTTGCGGGTTTTCGGCTTCGCGTCCGGTCCGGCGGCCAGGAAATCCTTGATGTTGCGAACCGCTTGGCGAATGCGGTGCTTGTTCTCCACCAGCGCGATGCGGACATGCGTGTCGCCGTATTCGCCGAAACCGATGCCTGGGGCCACGGCGACATCCGCCTTTTCCAGCATCTGCAGCGAAAAGTCGAGCGAGCCCATTTCCTTAAAGGCTTCGGGAAGCTCGGCCCAGATGAACATGCTGGCCTTGGGGTTTTCCACTTTCCAGCCCGCCTCAT
>JAFLCR010000147.1 GCA_017302755.1 Alphaproteobacteria bacterium | reverse complement strand
ACCCCCGGTTTACGACCGTTCCGGCCTCAAGATCACCCAGGAGCAGCAGGCGAAACTCGAAGCGGAAGGCCGCAAACCTCACTGGCGTTTCCTCCTCGCCGACGAGGACGTGCACTGGAACGACCTTGTGCGCGGCCCCACGCGATTTGAAGCCAAACATATGAGCGACCCCGTGCTCTTCCGCGCCGACGGCATCCCCACCTACACGCTCTCCTCGGTGGAAGATGACGGCCGCCTCGGCATTACCCATGTCATCCGCGGTGAGGATCATGTCACCAACACCGCGGTGCAGGTTCAGCTCTTCAAAGCACTTGGCCACCATGTCCCCGAATTCGCCCATCTCGCGCTGCTCAAAACCACGGCTGGCGAAATGTCCAAGCGTGTTGGCGGCTTCGACATCCGCGACCTGCGCGCCCGGGGCGTCGAACCGCTTGCCATTGCGAGCCTGCTTGCCCGGCTGGGCACCTCAGACCCCGTGGAGCTGCGCGCCAGCCTCGAAGAACTGGCCGCGCATTTCGAGATCACCCATTTCGGCCGCGCGCCGGTGGTGTATGACGAAGCCGAGCTGTGGCGGCTAAATGCCAAATACTTCTCGCATCTTTCCTTTGCCGAAGTGAAAGACCGCTTAAGCGCGTTTGCGGACGAGGCGGACGAATCCTTCTGGCTGGCCGTGCGCGGCAATCTGGAAAAACTCTCCGATGCCGCCCTCTGGTGGTCGGTATGCCGCAAGCCCCTGGCGCCCGTGATTGAGGATGTTGCCTTCACAACCGAAGCTTCCGCCCTGCTTCCCGAAGGCTCCTGGACTGCAGAAACCTGGAAAACCTGGACCAAAACAGTGCAGGAAAAGACAGGCCGCAAAGGCAAAACCCTGTTCCATCCCCTGCGCCTGGCGCTCACGGGTGTGGAACACGGCCCCGAACTTGCGCTATTATTGCCCCTCATCGGCCCCGAGCGCGCCCGCGCCCGGCTGCAAGGGAGGACGGCATGAGTGAAAGCATCACCGACAAGCTGCTGAACGTGTTTCCCGTCCTGATGCCGGGATCGCTGGAACGCATGGCGCTGAAGGTGTTGGACGCGTCAGAGAGCCCGCAGGCGCTGACGCGCGGCACGCTCTGGCTCGACGCGCCAGTGGTGAACGCGGTGCTGATCTGCACCGAGAAACGCATCATTCTGTTTCAAAAGCGCTGGTTTGGTCACGAACTCACGACGCTGCATTACGAGAACATCACCGGCGTGGACGAGCTCACCACGCTGCGCGACCACGGCTTCGCCATCCGCGCGGTGGCGGGCAGCGTGGCGTTCTACCCCCGCATTGCCTTGAAGCAGGAGCGCGAACGCGCCGAAGCCTGCATCCGCTATATCCGAAGCCGCAGCGAGGCGCTGCGCGGGTATGGAGCGCCCTCCACGCCAACGCCGCCTTCCCGGGTTTCCGCTGCCGACCGCCTGCGCGAGGCAAAAAAACTCCTCGACGAAGGCCTGCTTACGCAGGGCGAATTCGACGCCAAGAAACAGGAATTGCTGAAGGAATTATAATCTGCCATTCCCGCGGAGGCGGGAATCCATACGCACTGGCGGCAGCAATAGCCGTAAGCGCTTGAACCTTACTGTCTGTGGATATGGATTCCCGCCTTCGCGGGAATGACACACAAAGAGAACGCCATGACGCTCAAACTCTACAACACGCTCACCCGCCAGGAAGAAGCGTTCACCCCCGCCGATCCGAAGAACGTCCGCATGTATGTCTGCGGCCCTACGGTGTACGACAAGCCGCATATCGGCAATGCGCGCTCGGTGGTGGTGTATGACGTGCTTTATCGCTTGCTGCGCCATCTCTACGGTGAGAGCCACGTCACTTATGTCCGCAACATCACCGACGTGGACGACAAGATCAACGACGCCGCCAAGAAAAACGGCGAAACCATCCAGTCCCTAACCGCGCGCGTGACGGCGGGCTTCCATGCGGATATGGACGCGCTCGGCTGCCTCCGCCCCACCCACGAACCCCGCGCCACGGATTTCGTGAATGCTTCCCAAAAACCCTCCCCCTTAGAGGGGGAGGGAAGGGTGGGGGTTGCTGAGAGGAACGCCCCCAAAGAAACCATGGTGGCGATGATCGAGCGCCTGATTGCGAACGGCCACGCCTATGCCGCCGAAGGCCACGTCCTCTTCGACGTCACGTCCTACAAAGACTACGGCGCTCTCTCCGGCCGCACGGTGGAAGAGCAACAAGCCGGCGCACGCATCGCGGTAGAGGGCTATAAGCGCCACCCCGGCGACTTCGTGCTCTGGAAACCCGCCGATGCCGAAGACGATCCCTCCAGCGTTTTCCAAAGCCCCTGGGGGCCGGGACGTCCCGGCTGGCACATCGAATGCTCGGTGATGAGCAGCAATTATCTAGGCGCGGATTTCGACATCCACGGCGGCGGCGCTGACCTGATGTTCCCCCACCACGAAAACGAGATCGCGCAAAGCCGCTGCGCCAACCCGCATTCGTATTTTGCACGCTATTGGGTTCACAACGGCTTCCTCACCGTGAACGGCGAGAAGATGAGCAAGAGCCTGGGCAATTTCATCACCGTGCGAGAGTTGCTGGACGCCAAGGTTCTCGGCAAGGTGATTCGCTATGTATTATTGGGAGCGCATTACCGAAAGCCGCTGGATTTTACCACTGATAAGCTTGATGAAGCCAAGCACGTCCTTTTGATGATTTGGCGGCAAGCTAGGAAATACGAAAGCCACGCTCTGGAAGGAGCTTCGCAGGAAGCGGTAAATGATCGTTTGAACCAGATTCTTTTTAGCCCCTTATGTTCTGATCTGAATTTTGCCATTCCCCTTCGGGAACTTCGGCAAGTAGCTGAAGCAGTAAAAGACGCTTCCGCGCCAGACCATCAAATCAATGTGGCTGTTTTGCATTCTATGTTGCGACTTCTTGGTTTGAACCAAACCGAAGAAGTCACGGAGCAACCCGCTGAAGGGCTATCAAACGATCAGCAAAATCTTATTGATGCCCGCATCGCCGCCAAACAATCCAAAAACTGGGCCGAGGCAGACCGCATCCGCAACGAACTCAAATCGCAAGGCATCCTGCTCGAAGACAAGCCCGACGGCTCTACTGAGTGGCGCCGCGCCTAATGTGTCATCCCAGCTTTCGCTGGGATGACAGTATTGACTTCTTATACCTCGCGCGTTTTGCTGATGCCTTAACCATACAGGAGGCTCCCATGCCCGCCGTCAAAAAAATCCCTGAAGGCTACGCCACCATCACCCCCTCGCTGGTCGTGACCGACGCGGTTGCCGCGATCGCCCTCTACAAGCACGCCTTCGGCGCGAAGGAGGAGGGTGTCATGAAGGCTCCGGACGGCAAGATCGTCCATGCCGTGCTCACCATCGGCACCTCGAAACTGTTTCTCTGCGATGTGATTCCCAGCATGTGCGCGTCTCCGTCCTCGTCGAGTTTTTACCTCTATTTCGAGGATGTGGACGCCGTCTTCGCCCAGGCGCGCAACGCCGGGATGGAAGAGTTCTCTCCCGTCCAGGATATGTTCTGGGGCGACCGCACCGGCTGCGTGAAGGACAAGTTCGGCATCATGTGGACCCTCGCCACCCATGTGCGCGACGTGCCGGAAGCCGAGATGATCGAAGCCGGCAAGGAGTGGATGAAAAACGCCGCATGAATTCCGAAGAGGAGAACGTCCGCAAATTCCAACTGCAGCGTGCCGCCAAATTTGCCGAGATCGCGGAAAAGCGTGCTGCCGAGGTGCCGGACGCCGAGGCTGACAAGCTCAAAGGCAAGGCCGTCAGCGCACAATATCCCGACGCCGTGCTCGATTATTTCGATGCGGGCTATGATGAGGAAGGTGTCGCCTTCGAAGAAGGCTACACCTGCGTGCTTGAAGAAAGCGAATGCTTCATTCGCTGCATCGGCACGTTCCCGCACGGCGACCCTTCGAGCGATCTGGAATTCGGCCTTTGGGTCGAACTTTCGGAAGCAGATTTTACCCGCTACCTTGCGGGTGAAGACGACGAAAAAGCCTATGCATCTTTCCAAGCGGAAGGCACGCTCGCCAATGACTGGCCGCTCTATCCTGGCAGCGCCGGCAGCAAGGTGGAGATCCGCGTGATCGATGCGGGGGCCAAACCGTTTATCACCCGTATTGCCTGTGAGGATGCAGAATTAAACTTAGGCCTGAAGCCTATGGATGAGGCAAAGAAGCGGCATTTCCGCAAGCGGCTGATCGTGGCAGGCTATAGCGGTTGAGTTATATAGTCGTTTAACCTTATTTTTTCCCATGTTCTGCCGGTCTATTTTTCCAATGCTCTTCGGGGAATTTCTCCACCGTATCCTCCAGATACGCTGTCCAATTTCCCCTCGATCCTCAAAAAAATATCCTCACCAGCCCATGGGAAAAAATAAGGTTAAGCGACTATATCTTGATGCGATTGGCGACCAGTATCGGCGTCAGGCCCGTATCGCTGATGGCAATCCTCTCCACCCAATGCTGATTGCCATGGAGGTAAGAAACCGGCGGCGGCTGCGAGGTCTCCGGCAGGCTGATATGCATGGCCCGTTGCCGCAGATGCGGCAGCATATCAAATTCCGTAATGCGGGCGTCATGCATGGCAGCGGTATGGAATAAGGTCGCGTGCCTGCCAAGCAGCGTGCATTCCCCCAGGCTGGCATAGCCTTTATTTTCAATCACAATGCTTTCCGAGGGCTGTTTTACTTGCATCCGCGCCATGGCGGATTCCACCACCTTGACGCGGCGCAGCTGATCATCCCCAATGCCGAGGTCTTCATAAAGGTTATGCTGCCGCGTATCCACCACCCGGTGCAGCATGTCGATGGCGTATTGGATGCAGTTGCTCATGCCGGGAAACGCGCCTGGCGCTTCGCCTCCGCCCAGGCGGTAATACCCCGGCATGTCGATGCCGTCGTAAGCATTCAGCTGATGCACCTGCAGCAGCTCCGCTTCCCGCGCATTGAGCGGCAGGAAAACGCCACGGCGCAGATGGTACACCGTGTTCGCATGGCATGGCAGCGCTTTGGCTTCATAGGCCCAGTAGGGATACATGAAATCCCCTTTGAGCGGGTCTTCCTTGAACTTCCCTTCGGCAAAATCGCGCCATTGCTCCGGGAAGTTGATGCCGATGCCGTATAGAGGCTTATATATCCCGGCGCGGTGTTCCTCATCGACAGGAAAAGCATAGAGTTCCTTGTCCGAAGGAGGGTCGTCTGCATAGGCGTAATGCAGGGCAAAGCTTTCGGCATCCTTCTGCAGCGCCATCCAGCCATGCTGCTCGATGATGCTGCTTCGCGCCTCGCCGATGGCGATGATCACGGAATCGCTGTCATGCAGCGGCGGCATGCCGCGCGTATATTCGAAATAGCGCGGGAACTGGCGGGCGGCGTCTTCGGGCAAAAACCAATGTCCCCCGGCGGTGAAAAGCAGGGTGGATATGCCCGTCGCCCGGCAGAAGGCGAGCATCACCTCCATCTCCGGGGCAAGTCTTTCCGGCTCCTCCTGATAACAGAAAAGTTGCGGAACATCCTCGATCGCCACAGCATAAAGCGAGCCGTTCCGGATACGGTTGGCGTAGGTTTTTTGCATATCATCCATAAAAGCGCTCCCTGTCAGGAGTGGAATTTTCCAGGCTGCTTCCTTACGCCGGAATGT
>JAFLCR010000146.1 GCA_017302755.1 Alphaproteobacteria bacterium | reverse complement strand
CCGTAATTCAGCAGGTGCCGCCCAAGCGTATCCACCTCCGACGACGTGCTCTCGCGCGACATCCTGAGGCTGGAAATCGCCTGGGTGCGGGTGCGCGCCAGCTCCTCATCAGTCGCAGAAGCGGCGAATCGCGCCAGCTCGCCGCGAATGACGTTCACCATCTCGGCGGATTCCTTTTCCCCCGTGCCGGTATACACGCCGAAAAACCCGGTATCGGCATAAGACGTCACGAAGGTCGAGATGCTGTAGGCCAGCCCGCGCTTCTCGCGCACTTCCTGGAAGAGCCGCGACGACATCCCTCCCCCGAGCATGGTGGAGGCCATCTGCAGCGTGTAATAGCGCGGGTCGTGATAGGCCACACCGTCATAGCCCAGCACCAGGTGCAACTGCTCCAACTCGCGATCATAAAGCTTCACACCGCCGCCCCATGCGGATGGCGGCTTGGTTTGCGCCTGTTTTCTGGTGAGCCCGGAAAAATGTTCTTTGGCCAGCGCCACCAGCGCCTCATGCTCAATATTGCCGGCGGCGGCGAGCACCATGCGATCGGCGGAATAATGCTTCTTCTGATAATCGATGATCTGCTGCCGCGTGAAGCTGCTCACGAGCTTCTCCGGACCGAGGATCGACCGCCCCAGCGCCTGATTGGGGTAGGCGAGCATGGTAAAATAATCGAACACCAGATCATCAGGCGTGTCGTGGTGCATGGCGATTTCCTGCACGATCACCTGCCTCTCTTTCGCGACCTCCTCCTCGGCGTGCGCCGAATGCTGGAGGATGTCGGCGAGGATATCGACCGCGATCCACGCATCCGTCTTCAGCACCTTGGTGTAATACACCGTCTGCTCCATCGAGGTGTAGGCGTTGGAATGCCCGCCGATGGCATCGAACTCCTCGGCGATCTGCAGCGCCGTGCGCCGCTCGGTGCCCTTGAACGCCATGTGCTCGAGGAAATGCGAGAGCCCGTTTTCGCTCTCCTCCTCGTCGCGCGCCCCCGCATGCACCCACATGCCGACGGAGACGGATTCGAACCAGGGCAGCGTCTTGGTGGCAACGCGCAAGCCGTTATCGAGAGTCGTGATTTTAACCGGAATAGCCATGCTTAACCTATGCCTTTTTTTCAAGCTCCAGGCAAGGGTTAGGGCGCCCTTACATGGCCCTTAGAGAGGGGCCGCCCATCCGCTCAATCTCCCGCTCCAGGCCGCGGACGTTGCCATAACCGGCAATCACGTAAGGCTGCTCCATAAGCCGTTCCACCGCCTGCTGAATATCCAGAATCGTCACGGCTTCGTAGGCTTTCTGGCGCTCCTCGAAACCGGGAACGCGGCCCAATGCCAGCAACCCCGTGGCCACGGTGCTCGCCAGGCTGGCGCCCTCCTCATATTCATCCATCAGCCCCAGGAGCATGATGGTTTTGGCCCTTTCCAGCTCTTTCTCGGTGACGGTGTGCCCGAGATTGGCGATCTGGTCGATCATGATCTTCAGGCTGTCCCCCGCGCGCCTGGGGTCAACCTCGGCGTAAAGGCTCAGCAGCCCGCTATCCGTGCCGCAGTGATGCGTGCTGTCCGTCATGTACGCCCATCCGCGCCGCTCGCGGATCTCCAGCGGCAGCCGCGCCGTGAACCCGTCGCCGAGGATGATGCTGATCAGATCCAGTACCGGCTCCTGCGGCATGCCCGCCTGAATGCCTTCGAACGCCAGGGAGATGTAAGCCTGCTCGATCTTCGCCCGCTGCAATGCCACTCCGCCCGCGAAATGCGACGCGACGGGCGCCACCCCCACGCCCTGGCGCAATCCCCCGAAATGCCGGTAGGCATGCTCCATGGCCTCGGCATGGGTAATCTCGCCCGCAACCGTCACCACCAGCTTGTGAGCGACATACTGCTCCTCGCGCCAGGCCGCCAGCCTGTCCCTGGTGAAGCCGGACACGCTGACATCGGTGCCGATGACCGGCCTGCCCATCGGCGTGCCGGGAAACGCGGTGGAAAACAGAAGCTCGGAGGAAAGATGGTCATGGTCGTCCAGCCCGGCCACCATCTCCTGCAGAATCACATCGAGTTCCTTCGGAATCTCGGCATGGGGAAATTGCGGCCTCACGATCAACCCGCCAATGATCGCGAAAGCTTGCGGGGCGTGCCTGGCCAGCACCTCCGCTTCATAGCTCGTCGCCTCGACGCCGGTATGGGCGTTGAAGCGCCCGCCGAGATCGTCCATGGCCGAGGCCAACTCGAACGTTCCGAGCGCGCGCCCGTCATGCTCGATGCCCTTGAACACCGTATGCTCGACCACATGTGCGGCGCCTTCGTCCCCCGCCATCTCGTTGCGGCTTCCGACATCCAGCCATGCTTCGATGAACACGCGCCCGCTTCCCGGCACCGTGCACGTCACCACGCGCGCGCCATTGGGCAACGCGCCCATTTCCCAATTCTGATCCATCCCTGTCTTTCTTTTTTTAACTGAAGGCTTCAATTATTAAGATTGATGAATCAGCCCTGCAACCGATTTCTTTGTAATGCTAATTTATTGTATAATATAACTATAAAAGCTCTTGAACCTTTTTCTTCACGGCTTCTGCATCGGCTTCCGCTTTCTCCACCCGCTCCTTCGCGGTCATGATGCCCGCCACATGCGCGGGCAGGCCGGGTCGCAAGCCCACCGCCTTCTCCACCGCATCGGGGAATTTCGCCGGATGCGCCGTCGCGAGCACGACGGAGACGCACGCCGCATCCCGCGCTATTTTTCTCCCCGCCCCCACGCCGACTGCCGAATGCGGGTCGAGCACATAGCCGCCCTCAGCATGCACTTCGGCGATCGCCTTCAGCGTTTCCGCGTCGTCGATCCGCGCCGCGCCGAATTCGCCTTTCAGCTTCGCCATCTGCCCTGTGTCAAGCGCGAGCGTGCCTTTTTCCTTGAACACGCGCATCTTCTCAGCGAGCTTCGCGCCATCGCGATCGTGTAAATCAAAAAGCAGCCGCTCGAAATTGCTGGAGATCTGAATATCCATGCTGGGGCTTAAGCTTGGCTCCACGCCCGCCGCCTGATAGCTCCCCGTCTCCAGGCAGCGCGTCAGGATGTCGTTCCTATTCGACGCAATGACAAGCTTCTCAATCGGCAGCCCGCAGCGCTTCGCCACATAGCCCGCATAGATATCCCCGAAATTCCCCGTCGGCACCACGAAGCGTACCGCCCGCGCGGGCGCGCCAAGTGCGCATGCGGCATAAAAGTAATACACCACCTGCGCCAGAATCCGCGCCCAGTTGATCGAGTTCACCGCCGCCAGATGCGGCCTCACCTCCGCATCCGCGAAGAGCGTCTTCACAATATCCTGGCAATCGTCGAACGAGCCCTCAACCGCAAGATTATGCACATTCGCATCGGCAACCGTCGTCATCTGCCGGCGCTGCACTTCCGACACGCGGCCCTCAGGATGCAGAATCACGATCTGCATATTCGCGCGCCCCCGAAACCCCGCAATCGCCGCCGAGCCCGTATCGCCCGATGTCGCGCCCAGCACGACCACGCGCTTCTTGTGCCGCGCGAGCGCCTTCTCCATCAGATGTCCAAGCAATTGCAGCGCAAAATCCTTGAACGCCAGCGTCGGCCCGTGAAACAGCTCGAGAATGAATTCATTGCGCCGCGTCTGCACCAGCGGCGCGATGGCCGCATGCAGAAACGTCGAATACGCCTTCTCGATGCACTCCTTCAGCTCCTTCTCGCTGAAGCTTTCGCCCACGAAGGGCTTCATCACGCGAAACGCCAACTCCTGATAGGAAAGCCCCGTAAACGCCGCGATCTCATGCGGCTCGAACGTCGGCCAGGATTCGGGAACATACAACCCGCCATCCTCCGCCAGCCCCGCCAACATCGCCCCTTCGAAATCCAGAACCGGCGCGCTTCCGCGCGTGCTGATGTATTTCATGACTCCACATACCTCTTCCGCAAATGCGCCAGATACACGCCCGCATCAAGCGCCTGCCCCGTCGCCTCTTTCAACAATTCGCCCTGCCCGAGCAGCGACGCCTTGCCATGCACCTTCTCCCGCAGCCATGTCAGCAGCGGCGCGAAATTCCCTTTCGCGATCTCGCCGGGAATCTCCGGCTGCGCTTTTTTTGCCGCCGCATAAAGCTGCGCCGCGATCATCGCGCCCAGCGTATAGGTCGGGAAATACCCGAACGCCCCGCCCGGCCAGTGAATATCCTGCAGGCAGCCTTTCGCATCATCCGGCGGCACAATACCGAGCAGCGATTTCATGCCCTCCGCCCACGCCCCCGGCAGATCGCGCACCTTCAGATCGCCCGCAATCATCTTTTGCTCGAGCCTATAACGCAGCAGCACATGCGCCGGATACGTCACCTCATCCGCATCCACGCGAATGAAACTCCGCTCCACCCGCGTATAGCCGCGATACAGCGCTTCCGCCTCCCACGCATTGCCGCGCACGGAAAACACCTCGCCCAACAGCGGCGCCAGAAAACTGAAAAACTCCCGGCTCCGGCACACCTGCATTTCCATGAGCAGCGACTGGCTTTCATGAAACGCCATGCCCCTCGCCTCGCCCACCGGCTGGCGCGACCACGCGCCCGGCAGCCCGCGCTCATACATCGCATGGCCCGTCTCATGAATCACGCCCATCAGCGCCCGCGAAAAATCCGCCTCGTCGTAACGCGTGGTGATGCGGATATCGTCCGCCACCCCGCCACAGAACGGATGCGCGCTTTCATCCAGTCGCCCATGCTGGAAATCAAACCCGATGGCCTTCATCAGCCTTTTGCCGAGCGCCTTCTGCCGCTCCACCGGAATGCTCACCATCGGCAGCGACGCGGCCAGCGCCTTCGTGCGTTCACATGCCGCCTCGATCAAACCCGGCAATTCCTTCTCCAGCGGCGCAAACGCCGCATCGATCTCCGCCACCTTCCGGCCGGGATCGTACTCATCCAGCAGCGCCTCATACGCCCCGACGCCGAACGCCTCCGCCTTGATCTGCGCGATCTCGCGCACCAGCGCGAGCAGTTGCTCCAGATGCGGCGCAAAGCCCGCGAAATCATTTTCCTTCCGCGCCGAGCGCCAGCGCATCTCCGCTTCGGTCGAGCATTTGACAAGCTTCTCCTTCAGCGCGCCCGGCACCGCCGTGGCATGCTTATACTTGCGCCCCATCTCGCGCACATTCGCCGTTTTCCAGGCATCGAGCTTCTCCGCTTCCGCAGCCGCAAGCCACTCGCCCACACGCGCATCGGAAAGCCAGTCATGCGTAATTCCCTCAAGCGCCGCCAGCTGTTCGCCGCGCCCGGCGGAAGCGCCTTCCGGCAGCATCACCGCCGCGTCCCAATGCAGAATCGCCGCCGCCTGCCCGACCGCCGCGATCTTCCCGAACCGCTCCTCCAGCTTCGCGTACGCACTCATGATTTCTTCCTCTGATACGCGACGTAGAAAATCACCAGAATCACCGCGAGCGAATACCAGATGATCGCGTATTTCAGGTGGTCGTTCAGGAAATCGACCTTGGGTTCCGAGGTTTCCGGATAGGTGTCCTTCGCCGCCTTGCCAATCGCCTCGGCGTAGAAGGGAAGCAGCTCCAGTCCTGTGAATTCCCTGGCCTGCGCCATATCCACGTAAAACCAGTAATTTTTGGCGAGGTTGTTCTCCGGCACGAAATAGCCTTTTTTCTTCGGCGCGCGGATCATGACGGCAAGCGATAC
>JAFLCR010000145.1 GCA_017302755.1 Alphaproteobacteria bacterium | reverse complement strand
CATCAAGGGCTTCGGCCTGAAGGCGGTGGCCGAGTTCGTGGAAACGGGCGACGTCGCCAAGCAGCTCATGGAAATGGGCGTCGATTACCTGCAGGGCTATTATTTCGGCAAGGGCCTGCTGCACCGGCCTTGGTTGAACGAAGGCGAATATATTCCGCTGTAACCTAACGTGTCATCCCAGCGAAAGCTGGGATCCATGTTTCCCATAAGCGCATTGCCCAGAATCATTGTGGATCCCAGCTTTCGCTGGGATGACAGCTTACTTACCGTCCTTCTCGTCCTTCTTGCCGCCAAATATCTCGAGTGGGTTGAACATCTTCATTGTCTGCTGGAAGAGTTCCATGTTCTGCTTGCCGATCTGTTCCCACTGGTCGGAGAAGCCGCGCAAGGGGTCCGCGGCGGCGCCGGGCATATTGAAGGCTTTTTCGAGATATCCGCGCAGCTTTTCCTGATTCTGGAAGAAGGTGTCGAGGCTGGCGTCGAGGTAGTGCGGCACCATCTGGCTGATGCGGTCGTCATACAGCGTGATCATGCGGCGCAGGAAGTTGATCGGCAGCAGGTGCGTGCCCTTGGCTTCCTGCTCGAAGATGATCTGCGTCAGCACGGAGCGGGTGATGTCCTCGCCGGTTTTCGCGTCCTGCACCACGAAGTCGCGGCCTTCCTTTACCATCTGGCACAGATCGTCCAGCGTCACGTAGATGCTCGTCTCGGTGTTGTAGAGGCGGCGGTTCGCGTATTTTTTGATGATGACGAGATCGTCATTGGCGCTGCTGGTGGCGGAGGAAGGATTAGCAGACATTGGAAGCTCCTTTTGTTGCATCGCAGCACAGCTTTATGCTGCGCACCATAACCCAGGAAAAATCTTCTATAGACTGCCAGGAATTTTGCAACTTTAATCGGTATTTTTGCTGCGGTGCAGCACATAAAAAAGGCGCTTCAGTTCTTTCCTTCCCCTTGCCACGGAATCGAGGATCAGCCCGCAGGCCAGCGCCAGCAGGCCGGACACCTGAAGCCCCGTCGCCAGCACCGCCGTCGGCAGGCGCGGCACCAGTCCAGTGTGCATAAACTCCGCGATCACCGGCCAGGCGATGACCCAGGCGGCAAGCGTGCACAAAACCGCCACGAGCGTGAACACGCGCAGCGGATGCACCTCTTTCATGAACAATAAAATGGCGAGCAGGATGCGCGCGCCGTCGCGGTAGGTGCGCAGCTTGCTCACCGAATCCTCGGGGCGCGAGCGGTAGCTCACCGGGCGCTCGCCCACGGGCAGGCCGAGGTCGAGGGCGTGGATGGTCAGTTCGGTTTCGATCTCGAAGCCGCGCGAGGTGACGGGGAAGGATTTCACGAAGCGCCGCGTCATGATGCGGTAGCCGGAGAAGATGTCCGTAAAGCTGCGCCCGAACAGCGAGCCGACCAGCGCCGTGAACAGCTGGTTGCCCAGCCGGTGGCCGGTGCGGTAGGCGGCCATGTCCGTGGCCTCGCTCACGCGGATGCCAACTACCATGTCGAGGTCTTCCGTTTGCAGTGTTTCAATCATGCCCGGCGCCACCGTGGCGTCGTAGGTGTCGTCGCCGTCGGCCATCACGTAGATGTCGGCCTCGATGTCGGCGAACATCTGGCGGATGACATTGCCCTTGCCCTTCGCCCCCACCCGGCGCACCACGGCGCCAGCCTTGCGCGCCACGTCGGACGTGCCGTCCGTGGAAGCGTTGTCGTAAACATACACCGTCGCCTGCGGCAGGGCGTTCCTGAAATCGGCCACCACCTTGGCGATGGCCACGGCTTCGTTGTAGCAGGGAAGCAATACGGCCACGTTCATCGGTAGTCCCCTTGTACAATCGCCCACAGACCGGCGAGATTAGCGATCACGGTCACAGCCGTCACCACGCAGCCCGCGGCCTTGTCCGAGAGCGCCACTTTACCCGCGGCAGGCATCAAGGCAAGCAGCAAGAGGGGTAGAATCGGGTGGAGGTATCGGCCCTGGAACCCACCGATCAGCGGAGCCTTATAAGCCGTCCACTGCACGTAAAGGAAGGTAAGTCCCAGCACGATTCCGCTTATGGCCGCCGCCGCCAGCCAGAGCCGCTGCCTGGAAGACAACGCCTCGCCCGGCACCGCGCGCCATAACAGCAGCAATGCCAGCGGCCAATATGCCACGGTGGCCCACAAGGGCGGATAACGGTCCTGATAGCAGAGCGACCCGGCGAACTCCACCACCCCCACATGCCACAGGAAGTGCCAGGAGAATACCGTCTTGAAAAGCGCCAGCGCATACAAAGCCGGATGCCGCCACATATAGGTCAACTGCCCTTCCGGCCAGGAGCCGCGAATGGGTTCCGGCCCGTGCATGGCGTAATAGGTGGCCTTCACCCACAGCGCCCATCCCGCCGATAGCGCCAGCCCTGGCAGCATCACCGCGCCCACCAACGCCACCTGCCGCCGCCACCCACCCCAGCGTGGCGCCGGAATTGCAAGGGCGGCCAGCGGCAGCAGGGCATAGGCGTTTTTGGAAAGGCAAAGCGCCGTGGCAAGCACGCCCAGCGCCGCGATCTCGCGCCCCGCCATGCGCCCCTGCCCGCGCGCCAGATGCAGCACCAGCACCGCGTATCCCCAGGCTATGGCAAGAGTCAGCGTATCGGCGGAAACCATGCTGCGGATGAACACCGTCACCGGCATCAGCGCCATCAGCGCCAGCGGCCAGGCCAGTCGCGGCGGGCACGCACGCAGCACCACCCAGACGCCGAACACCCCCACCAGCATCCCGCCGAGCCGTGCCGCCCAGAGCACGCCCACGGGCGGCAGCTCGAAAGCCAGCGCCAGGCGTTGCATCGGCATCACGCCCAGATAGGGCAGCGGCGTATAGGCCGAAGAGGAACTTTTGATATTGATGAGCGGCGCGTTCTCCCGCGCCAGCGGCGTATCGATCCAGCCGCGAACATCTTGCGCGCCGTAGCGCGCCGCGTCGTCGCCGCGATAGAGGCGGCCGTTACGGGCGGTGATGTCTTCCTTAAAACCGTCAAGGCTTCGGGGAATGGGCGTGCGGCCTTCCACCACGCCGTGGGCCAGTTCAAAGGCGCGCTGGAAATGCGCCGCTTCATCCGGGCCACGAAAGGGTGGGGTAACGAACAGGTAGAGCAAACCGAAGATCAACCCCAGGACGAGGAACACCCGGTCGGCGCGTGCGAAAAACCCGCTCATACGTCCTTCCGTTTCAGGCGGCACAAGTGCAAGCCCTTCTCCAGCCTCGTCGGCAACGGTTGGCAGCTATTCTCCAAAATCTCCAGCTGGAAAAACACCAGCGCTTCATGAGGGCCGATCAACGAATCCTCGGCGTACAGCGCATAAAGCTCGCCTTCGTGCTCGGTGATACGCTTCCAGAGTTTTTCGTGCATGGCCTCGCCGTAAGCGGGCGCGGAAAGCACGCCGTTCTCCCATTGCCGGAACAGATTGCCGTCGATGCGCGCAAAAGCTGTGGATGCGGGGAAGGACGGCACCGCATAGCCGACCCGTGCCCTGCCGGTAACCACCACCAGCGCGCCGTCGAGCTTCATGTCTCCCGGAAGCTCCGCCCCCGCCAGCGACACATCCCACGGCGCGCGCGGAAACGGCACCGGCGTAAAGCTCGCCAGCGCCGCGGCGCAGAACGCCAATGCGGCCACGCGACGCTTCTTTCCCTGAAGCCCCGCTACCGCCAGCAGCACGGCGAAGAGCAGCGGCGCCAGCATTTCGAGCGGCAGGAGGTAACGGTAAATGGCAAAGCTTTTCAGCCAAGCAACATAGGAAACCGCTGCGAAAATCAACAGCGCGATGCCGGTGCGCCCCTGTGCAGGAACACGCCGCCGCCAGGTGAGGGCCGCGAACGCCGCCGCGCACGGCACGGCGAGGATCAGCAGCGGAAAACGTAGATCGTGCATGTAATCGCCGCCCGCATCCATGGTCCAGGCATTGCGAACGAGCGGGAAGGCCAGCGCCTCCCACCATGTCTTCGGAAAATACCTTGCATCAAGAAACGGCGACGGCGGCGCGTAAGGCGAGAGGAACACGTCATTGAACTGCGGAAACACCGGGTTGCCGTACAACTTCCACAGATGCCACGCCCACCAGCCGCCGGAGGCGAGCAAACCCGCTACCCCCGCCGCGCCATAGGCCAGCCCGGCGGGAAACCACCGCCGCCCCGCCAGGAACAGCGCCGCGCCGAACAGACCGAGCGCATACGGCCCGTTCGTCGGCTTGAGCCCCACGGCCAGGCCAATCAGCAGCCCTGCAAGCGCATAGCGCCCGGATACCAGGCAACAGAGCGCACCCAGCACGCCAAGGCTCACCAGGCTGTCACCCATGGTCAGCCCCAACTCGCCGAGGAACAGCGGCGTGCACGCCCCAGTCACCACCGCCGCTGCCAGCAACTTGTTGTCTTCCTCGCCACTCTCCCGCAGCACACGGAGCGCCAGCCACGCCAGCAGCGTCACGTTCAGGGCCTGTACAAGCCCCAGCATCACGCTGGCCGCGAACGGCGAAAGCCCGACGCTCAGCATGTAAAACGGGACATCAAGCGCAGGGTTGAAGAATCCCTGTCTCTGGGCGACGCCAATATCCACCGCTTCCCGCCCCTCCAGGAGCGCGTAGGCGTTGTAGACATGATAATTGCGGAAATCGATGGTGGCGTCCTGCCCCTGCAGCATCACCCACCCCGCCGCCAGAAACAGCGGCAGCATCAGGAACAGGGTGAGGAACGCACGTCTGGGCATGGCTCTTGCTAGGGTATGGAAAGGAAGATGGCAAGGAATGCTTGAATTACAGCATGATCCACTCTCATCAATGGCATGGAATTGAACAGTTTTTAATCAATTTCCCGTATACTGGAAAAGGTTATCCACCATTCATGGCCCATGTCCAGCACGACACTTTCCCCCAAGCGGCACCGCGAGGCAGGCTTCAGCCTGATCGAGCTGTCGATTCTGCTCGCGGTGATCGCGATCATCGCCGTGGGCATGCTGGCCTGGCTCACCCCGCCCGCCATCGACGAAGCGGAACGCATCCGCGTCACCCAGCAGCGCCTGAAGACCATCCAGCTGGCATTGACCAGCTTTCGTTCCAACTTCGGCCGCCTGCCCTGCCCGGCGAAGCGCAGCCTGAGAGATGAAGACCCCAAGAACGGCGAGGAGGATTGCACCGGCGTCAACAACGCCGTCGATGTCGGCGAAGGCGCCGCCGTCACCTGTGCGGGACGCTTCAACGCGACGCGCAAGAATATCGGCGTCGTGCCCGCTCGCACGCTGGGTCTCGGGCTTTCGGTGATGGTCGACGGCTGGGGGCGGCGCTTCACCTACCACGTCGCCGAAGATGTCTGCCCCATGGAAACGGCCACGGGCACGTCAGTCAACTGCACCAGCAGCACCTATGCCAATAACAACGGGAATATCGAGATCCGCACCACGAATCTGGCGGGCGGCATGACCGAAATCGCCGACACCACGCCCCCTGCCGGCAACCCGGCGTCAGGCGCGGTCTATGTGCTGTTCAGCCACGGCCAGAACGGCAGTTGCGGCTGGCTGCCCAGCGGCGTGCAGAAACCCGCCTTCTGGAATCCCGCTCCCTCGTCGAACACGCCGAACAACGCCACCGTGGCAAGCGACGGCGAGGCGGAAAACATCGACCAGACGGAAGGCCTCCCCTCCATTTACTGGAAGGATACCTATTCCCAGACCTTCGACGACCTGCTGATCTACCAGACCAA
>JAFLCR010000144.1 GCA_017302755.1 Alphaproteobacteria bacterium | reverse complement strand
GCCCGCCACGTCGTCCGCGGCGACGGCCCTGGCGTTCTTCGCCAGAAGCGCCGGTGCCGCTTTCGGATTCAGCGAAGCCTGAGGCGTCGCCTGCGCCTTCCACGCTGACGGGAAGGGGCATGTCCTCGATCATGTGAGCGAAATCCTCGCCTTCGGGCGCGCCGGTGGCGGGCAGGGAATCCTGCTGCTGGTTGCGGCGTCCGCCGCGTCCACGGCGGTTGCGCCGTCCGCGCCCTTCACGGCGCGGCTGCGTTTCGCCGAAAGTGTCCACGGGTTCATTACCGGGATAGTCACCCGCGCTTTCCACCATTTCGGGTTCAGAGCGCTGCTGGCGGCGATCCTCACGCCCGCCACGCTCGTCATTGCGGTTGCGATCCTCTCCGCGATGGCGATCTTCGCCCCCGCGCCGGCCCCTGCCGCGGCGGCGGCGGCCACGCGAGTCGTCCTGCTCGGTAAGCTTGGCGAATTTCTTTTCCTCGGCCAGTATGTAGCCGCCGTCCGAGGAATGACTGGTTTCAATGCGGAAGCCGGGGTGAGCCACCCGGTCGTCGATTTCGATGAATACGCGCACGTCGTAGCGCTCCTCCACCGCCTCCAGCGACTCGCGCTTGAGGTTGAGCATGTAGGACGCCACCCGCGAGGTTGTGGTGACCACAATCTGGTCGCGGCGGCTGGCAGAAGCCTCTTTCTCGATGGCGCGCAGAATGTGCAGCGCCATGGATTCCGTGGAGCGCACCAGCCCGCTGCCCTCGCAATGCGGGCAGGAGACCATGTTGAGCTCGGAAATACTGGGCCGCAGACGCTGGCGCGACATTTCCAGCAACCCGAAGGCGCTGATGCGCGAGAGTTGGATGCGAGCACGGTCCTGTTTGAGCGCATCCTTGAGGGTGCGTTCGACGGCACGACGGTTGCGCTGCTCGTTCATGTCGATGAAATCGATGACGATCAGCCCCGCCAAATCGCGCAGTCGCAGCTGACGGGCGATTTCGTGGGCGGCTGCGATGTTGGCCTTGGTCGCCGTTTCCTCGATGTTGCGCTCGCCGGTGGCGCGGCCGGAGTTGACGTCGATTGATACCAGCGCTTCCGTCGGGTTGATGACAATATACGCGCCCGAATGCAGCGTCACCACCGGGTCGGTCATGCCGATCAGCTGGTCTTCCACATCATAGGCATGGAAGAGGGGAATCTGGCTCTGATATTGCTTCACCTTACCCACATGGTTCGGCATGAGCGTTTCCATGAAGCCTCGGGCGCTTAGGAAAGCGGTTTCACCCTCAACCAGGATTTCCTCAACGGCGCTTTGGTACAGGTCGCGGATGGAGCGCTTGATAAGGTCACCCTCTTCGTGCACCAGCGCGGGGGCGGTGGAGGCGAGGGTATCCTCGCGGATCTTATCCCACAGGCGGATCAGGTATTCGTAATCGCGGTAGATTTCCTCCGGCTCGCGGTCGGAACCGGCGGTGCGGATGATGATGCTCATGCCCTTGGGCAGGTCGAACCGTTCGGCGACCTGCTTCAGGCGGCGGCGGTCCTCGGCGTTGGCGATTTTACGCGATACGCCGCCGGAACGCAGCGTGTTGGGCATCAGCACGCAGTAGCGGCCGGCCAGGGAGATATAGGTGGTGAGCGATGCGCCCTTGTTGCCGCGCTCTTCCTTGAGCACCTGCACCAGCACGATCTGCCCGCGCTTGATAACTTCCTGGATGCGGTAGCGGCGCAGGAAACGGAAGCGCTTGCGAGATTCGGCGTCCTCGTCGGCGTCGGCGAGGGTTTCGACATCCTGGTCGAGGGCGGGTTCGGCGCTATGCTCGGCGGTCGGTTCGGAGGAAGAGGTTTCTTCCGGAAGGTCGTCCTGCGGGACGGCGATGATGGGCGCATCCCCCGAAGCTGCCCATTCCTCGGATGTTTCCTGGGAGGATTCCTCCCGAAGCAGCTCATCATTTTCTACAATAGCGAGCGGGGCGTCTGCATAGGCTTCAGAGGCGGGCATTGCTTCCGGGAAAGCGTCTTCCTCGGAAAAAATTTCCGGCGCTTCGGCGGGAGGGGCTTCCTCGCCCGGATCCTCGGAGATTTCCTCGGCGAGCAGGCGCTCGCGGTCGGCAACCGGAATCTGATACTAATCAGGGTGGATTTCGGCAAAAGGCAGGAAGCCCTGACGTCCTTCGCCATACTCGACGAACGCCGCCTGGAGCGACGGCTCCACGCGCGTGATCTTGGCGAGGTAGATGTTGCCTTTGTGTTGCTTCTTAGTCGAGGTGGCGAAGTCGAATTCTTCGATCCGGCTGCCGGTGGTGAGGACGACCCGGGTTTCCTCCGGGTGCGACGCATCGATAAGCATGCGCTTGGTCATGCAGTTTCTCCATTGGCGTCGGCTCAAGGCGGCTTGTCGCTGGTTCAGTCATGGACGGGGCCAGGCCTTTCACGGGACGCTGCATTTTGGGATTTCGTTACGGCGCGGGGCGTGTGCATTTTCATCCTTGTTCGTTCCAAACATACGTCCTTAACGCGCCAACCAGTAGTGTTACGCTCCGGGCAATAGAGGGTGCCGCGGCGGTAATGGGGGAAGCGTGCCGCCAATCCATCGCAACGAGAGCGAAGCTATTGACTTCCGCATAATTCCAAAGCCACCATAACGGATAACCTCCTCCCTGCCAACCGATTTTCACCACCACGGACAGATGGACATGAAGGACGTTTCTGCTACGATGGCGGCGACATGCGTTCATTTGTTAACCTACGATACTTTCTTATTATTTTGTTTCTCTCTTTCGGGGGAGAAGCCGCGCTGGCGGCGGCGAGATCCGCCGTGACGGCAGTAGAGTTGCGCACGGGCGAGGCGGGCCCGGAGCTTGCAGTGGCGCTTTCGGGAAATGCCCCGTTCAAGGCATATACCCTTGCCAATCCGCCGCGTCTGGTGCTCGACATCACGGATGTGGAATGGAAAATGCCCAAAAATGCTATGGAAGAGCAACGGCTTCTTCCCGGGGTGACTTCTCTGCGGCATGGCTGGCCGAAGCCGGGAGTGACGCGCCTGGTGCTGGATATGCAGCAGAAAACCGCCATCAAGCGCGCTATTGCCGTGGCGGCGGGGCGGGGGGTTGAAATCCGCGTCTCCTTTGCGCTGTCGGGACAGGTTTCAGAGCCATCCTCCCTGGTGGAGCCGTCGCGCACGGCTCGTCCCGCCTACACGCCGATTCCGCAAAGCCGGCCCGAGCGGCTGATCGCCGAGCGGCTGAAGCCGGTGATCGTTATCGATCCAGGCCATGGCGGCGTTGATCCGGGCGCGATCAGCGTGCGTGGCAATCAGGAAAAAAACTTTACTCTTTCGTATGGCATGGCCCTCAAGCGTGCTTTGGAAGCAACGGGGCGATACCGCGTGGTGCTGACGCGCGGTGACGACCGCTTCATCAAGCTGCGCGACCGCATTGCTATTGCCCGCAAGGCGGGGGGGCAGCTTTTCCTGTCGCTTCATGCCGACTCGACGGAGGATGAACAGGCGAGGGGGCTTTCGGTGTATACGCTCTCCGATACCGCCTCCGACAAAGAGGCCGAGGCGTTGGCGCAATCGGAAAACAAAGCCGATATTATCGCCGGTATCGACCTCTCCAAGGAGGACGAGGATGTGACCAACATCCTGATAGACCTCGCCCAGCGCGAAACCAAAAACCGCTCCTCCGAATTCGCCGAAATGCTGGTGGGAGCACTTGGCCGCGAAGTGCGCATTCTCGAGAATACGCACCGCTTCGCCGGTTTCGCGGTGCTCAAGGCGCCCGATGTGCCCGCCGTACTGGTGGAGATGGGTTTTCTTTCCAATCCGAAGGATGAAAAAGAGTTGTTGTCAGAAAACTACCGCTCGCGCATCATCCGCAGCATCACCCGGGCGGTGGATGCCTATTTCCAGAAGCATCCCAACATGCCTTGGAAGTGAGTTAGGAAAGATTCATGCGCCTTCTGGCCAATCTTGCAGCGCTGTTTTTCATGCTCGCCATCATCGCCGTGCTGGCGGTGAGTTATGTGGTTTACTATTACGGCAAGGATCTGCCTGATACCCAGCAGCTTGCTGAATACGACCCGCCGATGGTGACCCGCCTCTATGCCGGCGACGGCCGCCTGGTGGCGGAATACGCTACGGAAAAGCGCAGCTTCGTGCCGGTGAAGGCGATTCCGAAACACGTGCTCCAGGCCTTCATCTCGGCGGAGGACAAAAATTTCTACGAGCATTCCGGCATCGATTTCATGGGCATGGGGCGCGCCATCCTGCAGAACGTCGAAACCATCAGCCAGGGCAGGGATCAGAACCTGGTGGGAGGCTCCACCATTACTCAGCAGGTGGTGAAGAACTTCCTGCTTACCAACGAGAAATCCGTTGAACGCAAGATCAAGGAAGCCATCCTTTCCTTCCGCATCAGTAAAGTCTACAGCAAGGACAGGATTCTTGAGCTCTACATGAACCAGATCTATCTGGGCTTCAATTCCTACGGTGTAGCGGCTGCGGCACTCAACTATTTCAATAAATCGCTTGATGAATTGACGCTCGAAGAAGCTGCGTTCCTGGCCGTCCTGCCGAAAGCGCCTAATAACTACAATCCGCGCGTTCACTACGACCGTGCCAAAGAGCGCCGCGACTGGGTGATCGGCCGCATGCTGGAAGACGGCTATGTCACCGTCGATGAGGCGAAGCTCGCCATTGCCACGCCCATCGTCACCCGCACGCGCGACGAAACAGAAACTGCCACTGCCGAATTCTTCGCCGAGGAGGTTCGCCGCCAGCTGATCGAACAGTATGGCAGTGATACGCTATACAAAGGTGGCCTCGCGGTGCGCACCACGCTTGATCCGAACCTTCAGGGCATCGCGCAACGCGCCATGCGCGAGGCGCTGGAAAGCTATGATCAGCGCCATGGCTACCGCGGGCCGGTGGCACAGGTGGCGAGCCTCAAATACTGGCAGGACGGCCTGGCGGGAGTGCCCAAGCCGCCGCTCACCGAGAACTGGAAGCTGGCCGTGGTGCTGGCGCTTAAAGCCAACGCGGTGGAACTGGGTCTGCCCGGAGGCAATACGGGCATAATGCCGTTTGAGAACATGAAATGGGCCAGGAAATGGCTACCTGAGCAGCGCTACGGCGCCGAGATTGCCAAGCCATCGGACGCGCTCAAACCTGGCGACGTGATTCTCGTCGAGGAGAAGGAAAGCGAAGGCAAGGTCGATTATTTCCTGCGTCAGGTACCGCAGGTGAACGGCGCGATGGTGGTGATGGATCCCTTCACCGGCCGGGTGCTGGCGATGGTGGGCGGCTACGGTTACGGCGTCACGGAATTCAACCGCGCGACCCAGGCCCGCCGCCAACCCGGCTCGGCGTTTAAACCCTTCGTTTATGTGACCGCGCTGGAGCGCGGGTTCACCCCTTCCTCGATCATTCTCGACGCGCCGGTGGAGCTTTCCCAAGGGCCGGGCCAGCCGATGTGGAGGCCGGAGAATTACACTGGCAAGTTCTACGGTCCTTCGACGCTTCGTAAAGGCGTGGAGCATTCGCGCAACGCCATGACTGTGCGCCTGGCTTTGCGGCTCGGCATCGACAACATCATCGAAACGGCCACGCGCGCTGGCATCTATGACAAGGTGCCCAGGAATTTCTCCCTCGTGCTCGGCGCGGCGGAGACGACGCTACTGCGGCTTACCAACGCCTATGCCATTATTGCCAACGGCGGCAGGCGCGTGCAGCCGGCGCTGATCGAGCGCATC